>NZ_DALZDK010000011.1:68847-70101 GCF_031978665.1 Niallia sp.
GCTGCTTGTCCGCCGTTTGCCTGAACCTCAGCAATAGCATGTAGTGCTACCGTTGTTTTACCTGAACTTTCAGGACCATATATTTCAATAATACGACCTCTTGGATAGCCACCAACACCTAAAGCTGCATCTAAAGCTAATGATCCACTTGGAGAAGTAGAAATGACTCTATCTGCTTGTTCCCCTAATTTCATAATACTACCTTTACCAAATTGTTTTTCTATTTGTTTTAATGCCATTTCTAACGCAGCTTGACGATCGCTCAAAAACGTTCTCCTCCTTATATAAAAAATGAATCTCTCACATTGATGATTCATTCGTTGTTTAAAAGATTATATTCTTAATATACCTTTTTTCTTTTCATTTGTACAGCAAAAAATCGAACATTCATTCGTTTTTTTTATTTCTCATGAAAGAACCACTTACTCTAGTAAGACGAAAGTAAGAAAGGATTACTTACGTCCAAAAGTCTATTTTTGCAACATTTTCAATAAAAAATATTGACCATATTTCACACTTCTAATACGATTACCAGCTCTAGTTCCACTTAACGCTAACGCCTCCACTTTTGTTGGCTCACCCTTTTTAGCAATGCCGATAAAAACGGTACCAACTGGATTCCCTTCCAATTCATCTGGACCAGCAACCCCTGTAAAGCTTATGCCAATATCAGCATTTAATAATCGTGCAACATTTTCTGCGAGCTCTTTAGCACACTGTTCGCTCACAACACCATGTTCTTTAATAGTTGCCTCTTTCACATGAAGAATGTGATGCTTTACCTCATTCGTGTAACAGACAACACCTCCTTGAAAGATGTTACCAGCACCAGGAATGCTCGTAACCTCCTGTTGAAACAGGCCGCCAGTTAAGCTTTCTGCTGCTGCAAGTGTCAAACTCTTCTTTAATAATAGGTGGGCAAGTTCATTCATTAAGGTTGTATCGTCATATCCATAGAAGAATTCACCTACTCTGGAGAATATTTCTTCCTCTGTCTTTGCGATTAATTTATCAGCTTCTATCACCGAATCATGCTTACAAGTAATACGCAATGTTACCTCCCCATCTCCTGCAAGGGGCGCAATGGTCGGATTTGTCTGCGCATCAATTAAATCTTCAATTTTTGTTTCTAATAAAGATTCACCGATTCCAAAGAAGCGAAGCACACGCGAAACAATGACATCTTTACTTGTCATCTGCTCTTGTATAGCTGGATATCCATATTGGACAAACATTGGCTGAATTTCTTTCGGT
>NZ_DALZDK010000011.1:70111-70989 GCF_031978665.1 Niallia sp.
AAAAATGATCGTCCTTTTTCAGAAACATTCCCGGTGCCATCCCGTGGTCATTCGGAAGAACGTCACTTCCTTCTAACACCAATGCTTGTTTTTTATTATTTTCCGTCATGGTACGTTTCGTTTTTATAAAATAGTCTTCAATCGATTGAAGGGCTACTTCATCAAAAACTAGCTCTTTCCCTATATGATTCGCAATTGTTTCTTTCGTTAAATCATCCTTCGTTGGACCAAGTCCTCCGGAAAAAATAAGTAATTGCGCTCGACTTTCAGCAACTTTAATTGCTTCCTTTAAGCGAGCAGCGTTATCTCCAACAACTGTATGATAATAAACATTTACTCCTAAGTCGGCTAAATGCTTGGAAATAAATTGGGCATTTGTATTAGCAATTTGTCCAAGCAATAATTCTGAGCCAACCGCGATAATTTCTGCATTCATCTATTGCTCCCCCTTTTTGTCATTCATGAAGAAAGGACATCTCTTATAAAGCAATATTCGCTTGTCATAAATAGATGTCCTCTTTTTTATTCCTCTATTTTATTTGGATGAAACAAAAGCTTGTTTGTTTTTTGCAAAATAATCCCAACCAGACCAAACAGTAAAGAACAATGCAACCCATAATGCAATTACATCGAGTGGAAGAGATATAAGTTCGAATATCATATTATGTAATAATAGTGCAGAGATAGCAATAATTTGTGCCCACGTTTTTATCTTTCCTAGCATATTCGCAGCAACAACTTCTCCGCCGCCAGCAAGTATTAAACGCAAGCCAGTTACAGCAAATTCTCTACTTATAATGACAATCGTAATCCACACAGATGCCATATCCAATCCAACTAAAACAATTAGTGCAGAAGAAACGAGTAATTTATCTGCT
>NZ_DALZDK010000011.1:70999-80500 GCF_031978665.1 Niallia sp.
CCTAAATCTGTTACTAAATTATATTTTCTCGCAAAATGTCCGTCAATCCAATCTGTAGTTGAAGCAATAATAAAAATCAACGCACCGATAAAATGTGTCATCGGTAAAGTGACACCTAAAAGCGTAAGTTCTCCCCATGAAAAATCTGCTAGCATAATTACTAGAAAGACAGGGATTAATAAAATTCTTGCTACGGTAATCTTATTTGGTAAATTCATCTTACATCCTCCATTACCATGACGATAATCGTCACTTTCATTAAAAATAAATTAAAAACATTAGTATTATACCCTAAATAAGCTATAATAGCGAAAAATAGTCATCGATTCGATGACTATTCTTCTTTTGCGTATTTAATGACAAGATCCTGTCTAGAGGAAGAATCACCAAGCTCCAATTTTTCATCATTGACAAAAACATCTACCTGACTATTTCCGATAACGATATTTGCTTCTGTCTCTTTTGATAAATCGACTTCCTGTGTATCAGATCCGCCTTTTTCAAGAATACCTTGGAAAAACGAATAGTTTTTCCCATTTTGGATATCAACCCAAACTTTTCCAGTTGAAACAAGCTTTACGACAAACTTATCCGCATTTTTCACTTCATAAGTAGTTGTTCTTCCGACTGTTTCTTTTTTTGTAATCTCTTGTTTTGGTTTCTCTTCTTCGACCTTTTTCTCTTCTTCTTCTACTACTTTCTCTTCTTCTTTATTAGCCTCTTCTTCTTTTGCTTCTTCTTCCTTCTCATTTAACGAATCAGATTTCATATAAACTGAATTTTGTTCCGTATCATTATTGGACTGTTTTTCTGGATCGGAATCTTTCGCATACACAAAATACCAAACCAAGAAGGCGACTGCTAAAACGAGAATGGCAATAAGTATAGTAGGCAAAATATCAAGTACCTTTGAACTCGCTCCGTCTAAGGATTTTCTCGAATTCACTCGTGATAAATTCTGCGGTAACTCATCGTTTGTCGTTGTCGGCACCTCATCTTTATATTCTTCAAATAATTCTTCTGGCACCAAACCTACCGCTTCTGCGTATTGTTTGATAAATGCCCGGGTATAAAATTTACCTGGCATCATGCTATAGTTACCTTCTTCAATGCCAACTAAATAACGGACTTGGATTTTTGTAATCTCCTGTAATTCCTCTAACGTTAGTCCTTTTGCTTCTCTAGCTTCCTTTAATCGATTTCCTAATTCACTCAAAAGATAACACCTTCCAACTTACTAAAAATCAAAACCCTCGAATTCACTTTCTATGGCAAGAGTATGCTTTTTATGAACATCATAAAGAATCTCCTCGCCTGGCTCATGTCTTAGCTCAATAATATAATCAAAATCATCTAAAGTGTATTCTGTATTATGTACAAAAGCATCGGGATGTTCTACCACTTTGATACATGGCAGGCGCATCACTTCTCTAATTACGGCCCAATGTCGCTCATTGATTTGCTTGGAAGATACAATTCCATCAATGATAAATAAATTGTTTTCATTGTATTCTCCTTGCATTAAGGAATGGCGAATGGTCTGTTTTAACAAAGTAGAGCTTACTAAAAGCCACCTTTTATTAGCACAAACACTGGCAGCAACAATAGATTCCGTTTTCCCTACACGAGGCATCCCTCTGATCCCTATTAATTTATGACCTTCTGTTTTAAATAATTCAGCCATAAAATCTACTAACAATCCAAGCTCATAGCGAACAAATCGAAATGTCTTTTTATCATCAGCATCTCTTTGAATATACCGACCATGTCTCACCGCAAGTTTATCTCTTAAAGAAGGTTCTCTAAGCTTGATTACTTTTATTGTGTCCATTGTATAGAGAATAGATTCTAACCTTTTTATTTGTTCTTTATTTTTTGCTAACATTAATAAGCCACGACGTCCATCGTCTACCCCATTAATAGTGATAATATTGATAGAAAGCATCCCTAGCAAAGAGGAAATATCCCCTAATAAACCAGGTCGGTTTTTTTGAATTTCGTATTCTAAATACCATTCCTTTTGTTCCAAAAAAATCCTCCTACAAATATCAAGTGAAATTTTCTAGTCTTTTAATTTCTATCATATAGGAATGGTATAAATAATCAAGAAAAAAGGGGTGAAAATAGAAAAAAAGATGGACAATTTGTCGAAAGGGTGCTTTCTAGAAGAATGCTGTTTTGTTTTTTTAGGAAGAACGGTGATTTCTGATAGATTTTCATGTATTTTATTTGGGATTGGAGATGGTATTTGATGATGAACTTCCTCTATTACCTTTTACTCTGCTTTTTCTTGTGCTCGGTCACAGATTGGCGCTCTCTGTTACCTTTTGCTCTGCTTTTTCTTATGTTCGGTCACAGATAGGCGCTCTCTATTACCTTTTACTCTGCTTTTTCCTGTGCTCGGTCACTGACACATTAATCAACAGAAGAAGCCCGATAAATAGACTCATTTCTTCATCTATTTGTCGAGCTTCTTTACAAACATTAATTATTTTGTTCCGTTATTATGGACTAGTTTTACCATCATATTAGCAATCGCATGTTGTTCTTGTTCGTCTGCAACGGACCATAAATCAGATAGAATTTTTTCTTGTTCGTTTTTTGGTTGAACTTGATTGGATAGGTAATCTCCTATTTGAAACGCAAGATCTCCTATTACTGCTTGGTTCATTCCTTCATTTTCAGCGTGATGAAGACGATCTGCTAGAAAGTCTTTCCATTGATCCCAATTTTCTAGAATAGACATATTGAAATACCCCTTTCCTTGCTTAAATGTGCATTACATCATTATTTTGGATAGTTCTTGAAATAATATGCATGAAAAGCAATTGGAAAAAAGCGATTTACATATGCCACCCACCATTTAGCGAAAGAACTTGGCCTGTCATGTAGGAAGATTTTTGAGATAATAAGAACGCCACGCTTTCTGCAACCTCTTTCGGCCTTCCTAGCCTTCCCATTGGAATTTCTTCTTCCATCATTTGCATTTCTTCAGGTGAAAATGATTGAAGCATATTTGTTTCAATCGCGCCAGGTGCTACCGCGTTTACCCGAATATTATTATAGGCTAGCTCCTTGCTTAACGCCTTTACAAAACTTATTTGTGCACCCTTAACAGCCGAATAAGCTACTTCCATTGCAGCGCCTACCTGCCCCCATATACTCGTGATTACGATAATATTGCCACTTTGCTTAGAAAGCATTTTAGGCAATAGCTCCCTTGTCATACACATTAACGAATGAACGTGGACATTCCATAAATCCTTCATCTCATTATCTTTTACATCGGTAAATAACCCATATGTGCTAATGCCACTTCCATGGACAATACCATCGATAGTAAAAATATTTTCCACTATTTTTTTATAAGCGTCTGGTTGTTTTAAATCTGCTTGAATCGGATAGTATTCTCCTCCGTATTCTGCTAACTCTGAAAGCAGCTCCTCGATCGCTCGCTGATTTTGATGAAAATGCAAATAAAGCGAATAGCCTTCCTCTGCTAACTGTTTCGCGATTGCTTGCCCTATTCCACCAGATGCACCAGTAATTAAAATCCATTTCCCCATTACTTGTCTCCACTCCATTTACGGCCTTGTTATCTAAAACAGCAACAGACACAAAGAAATATTCCTTTGTGTCTGCATCCACCTTATTTCGGTACCACTTGGCATGTAGTGATTCTATCTTCCTCCAATAATTTGGTGGCCGCATTTTTAATATCATCGACGGTAATTTCCTCAACAGTTGGCACCACGTCAAATAAATTCATCTCATTGAATGCATAGCGGGTAAATTGATTGGCGATATATTCTGGTGAATTAATCGCACGCAAAAATGCCCCAATTTTCTTTTTCTTTGTTCTTTCTAATGTCTCACTTGCAAAATCGCCTGTTTTCGCTTTCATGAGAATTTCTTTGATTGCAGCCTCCAAACGATCAGGATCACTCGTGTCTCCACCAATCATCGCAAATCCAAAGCCATGCTCCTGTGTGTAATCATAGGAAAATGTATCATCAATTAGGCCCTCTTGGAAAAGATTTTGATAATTCTCTGAGCTTTCACTAAATAGGAAATCTAAGAGTAAATTAATGCTCCACTCTTGCTTCATCATTTCTTTTCCTGACTGCTCCACGTCAATCCCTTTAATTCCAATAAGGCATTTAGACGTATGCACATTCATTTTTAATACTTGCTTTTCCTTGTTCACAGGCTTTGGTTCTTCCGCAAATTTACGCTGGATTTCACTGTGATTCGTATAATCCTTTTTATTTTGATTTTCTTTGATTTTCGTCATATATTCCTCAGGATCAACTGGTCCCACTATGAAAAGAAGCATATTGCTTGGGTGATAGAATGTATTATAGCATCCATAAAGCATATCTTTTGTTATATGAGAAATCGATTCTATTGTTCCAGCAATATCAATTTTCACAGGATGATTGACATACATATTTTCAATTAATCCAAAATAAAGACGCCAATCTGGATTATCATCATACATCGTAATTTCCTGACCGATAATTCCTTTTCCACCGTTTTTTCCGTGAAATAAGGCTCTTGCACAAAGTTTATTAGCGTTTCTAAATTATTCGCTACATTAGATGTACTAGAGAATAAATAGGCCGTTCTTGTAAACGAAGTAAATGCATTAGCACTTGCCCCCTGTTTACTAAAATCTTGAAAAACATCTCCGTCTTCCTTCTCAAAGAGCTTGTGCTCCAAGAAATGAGCAATTCCATCAGGAACTTGCGTAAAATCTGAACCATCAAGGGGAACAAAGGTATTATCTACCGAACCATAGTTTGTTGTAAACGTACAAAATGTTTTATTAAAGCCCTTTTTCGGTAAAATATATACCTTTAGCCCATTCGATAATTTTTCATAATACAATTCTTCTTGCAATTGAGCAAATTCGATTTTTTCCATTTATGCATTCCCCTCCGATCCGGTTAAGAAATAAACAGTATCCAATTCAATTTTCTTGGCAGCTTCGATAATTTCTTCCTTAGAAACTTTACTCATCTGCTGCAGCCATTCGCCCATTTCTACGTATTTGTCACTTACACTATTATGATAGAATAACTCAATCATCCCACGAGAGGTATCTAATGTTTCCAGCATTTGATTATGAATCACTGCTTTTGTCTGCATGATTTCTTGATCAGAAAATTCGCCCTTTTTCATGAGATCCATTTGTTCTTTAATAATTTTCACAGCTTTTTCGTAGTTTTGGTTATCAATTCCTGACATGACGAGCAGTAGTCCTTTATGGCTTTCGAGGCGACTTGCCGCATAATAAGCAAGGCTTTCTTTTTCCCTTACATTAATAAACAATTTAGAATGAGAGAAGCCTCCATAAATGCCATTTAGTACTTGAAGGGCAAAATATTCTGGGTCTCCATAGACAATTTGAGTACGGAATCCCATATTTAATTTCCCTTGTTTAATATCCTGTACTTCGCGAACCTCCTTCACTTCTCTTGTTTCATGTGGAGTTCTGCGATCAATGGACTTTGCTGTTCTTTCCTTAAACGGAAATAATTCTTCTATATAAGAAGTAACCTCTTCTTCGTTTATATCGCCCACCATATACAGATCAATTTGATCCTCTGCTAGCGCCGTTTGATAATAAGCAAAAAGGGATTGTGGTGTAATGCTATCAACCTGTTCCTTTTCTCCATATACGCTTAGGGCATACGGTTCGTTTTCACACATGACATCAATCACACGCTGATTGGAATAACGCATTTTATCATCATAGATCGATTGAATTCTTTGCTTTAAAGCACGCTTCTCATTTTCTACTACCTTTTGGTCAAAGGCATTGTCGGTGACATTCGGATGGAAAATAACTTCTGCTAAAAATTCCAATCCTTTTTTTAATAAAGGAGTCGGGTCTGATAAAAATTTTTCATTAACGATTTCTAATGAAAAAGAAACAATGTGGTATTCTCCTTTTTTAGCAAGGTCGATAAAAAAAGTCGCTCCATACAACTCTTCTACATAGGAACGAAGCTTTGCTGTTGTGGGATATTTCTCGGTGCTATTTTGCATCACATATGGAAGAAGCGCCCGGTGCGTTACATTTTCTTTTGTAATAGGTGTGCGCCATTTCACTACAATATTATTTGTTTTAAATTTTTCTGTTTTTACTGTATGTAATTGAAAGCCGCCATATTTCGTGATTTTTTCCGATGCTACACTCATAACATACCTCCTACATATACTTGCACTAATCATACACTACTTACTAGTATTTACTCTATTTATAAGGTTATTCTTACAAAGTATCGATTATTTTCCCTACCACTTATGATTCTATTTCTGTTATCTCTTTTCCTTCTTTGTTATATAGCTTAAACTCCAAACTAAAGGCTTTCGCTTCTGCTTCTGAAAGTCTCTCTTGAAACGCCCCCATGGAAAAGGTGCCTAAAGGAACTGATTTTTCTTCTCTTAATTGATTATTAATGAACAATTCAATCGTCCCAACGGTGGAACCATCTGATACAAATAGAAAAAGCGGTGTTCTGCTATTATCTACCGGAACGGTATAGGTTGTGATTCCATTGCTCGCACCACTTTCAAAATTCATACCAAGGTACGTATAATTCCCCTTAGAATCTTTTTCAAACCGAATAATGCCCTGTCCTTCTCCATTTGTAAAACCAACTATTCTATTCGTTTCAGTATCTACTATATCAATAATTTCAATATTCGTTTTTACCTGAAGTAAATCACTTTCGGCAATTAGCTTCTTAATGGACGCTTCATCATTCCCATACACAGGTTTATTCCACAAAAGACCAAATCCCAAAATAACCATTAATCCGATTGCTGCAACTGCTATTCGCTTTCTTTTCATCGTTTCCTCCACTAAAAAAAGGCTATACAACTTTGTATATTCAACATATCATTTGGATTACGTCTATTCAACCGAAAATGAAAATAATTCCACTTAATTTATTCAATGAAGAAGTTCAAAAGACTATTTATTAAAAAATAGGAAAAAAATAAAGGAAGCATATAAAAGAGGTAAAGGAGAAATGATGATGCCAAAACTTGTTTTGATTCGCCATGGAGAAAGTATTTGGAATGTAGAGAACCGTTTTACCGGCTGGACTGATATCGAGCTGTCTGAAACTGGATTAACAGAGGCGAGAGAAGCTGGGATGATTTTAAGAAGAAATGGCTTTTACTTTGATATGGCTTTTACTTCCTATTTAAAAAGGGCTATCCGCACCCTCTGGATTATCCTTGATGAAATGGACAGCATGTGGATTCCCGTACATAAAACATGGAAATTGAATGAACGTCATTATGGAGCTTTGCAAGGGCTTAATAAAGCAGAAACAGCGGATAAATTCGGGGAGGATCAAGTACAGCTTTGGAGAAGGTCCATGGATGTTAGACCACCTGCTCTTAGTAAAGAGGATCCCCGTTACACTATCAATGATCCTCGCTATGGACAGCTTAAAGAAGGGGAATTTCCTTTGACAGAAAATCTTGCCGATACGGAGAAAAGAGTTTTAACCTATTGGAATGAAGAAATTGCCCCGATGTTAAAGAGCAATAAAAAAGTCATTATTGCAGCACATGGGAATACACTTCGCGCTATCATTCAGTATTTAGACAATGTTTCTTCAGATGGAATTGCTTCCTTAAACATCCCGACAAGCATTCCATTGGTTTATGAATTAGATGATAACACCCTAAAGCCTATTCGGCACTATTATCTAGATATGAATGGTGAAGTTCCAGCAAATGTTGTTCCTAAACATATTCCGATCGAGTTATTGGATAAAGAAATAAAGACCAAGGTAATGAATACTCATGAGGAATAAGAAATCAAGGTAAGGCAGGATTTTTCCGAGAATAGGAACGAGGATGGGAAATAACTAAATAGAAGATTTGTAAGGGCGAATAATTATCAAAAATGATTTTCATTCGCTTTATGAACGCTTTTTCTTCTCTCGCTCTAGTCAAAAATGGTGTTCATTCGATGGATGAACGCCAGTTTCTCTTCCACTCTAATCAAAAGTGGTTTCATTCACTTTATGAACGCCAGTTTCTCTCACTCCTCTAATCAAAAGTGGCTTTCATTCACTTTATGAACGCCAGTTTTTCTCTCACTCTAATCAAAAAGTGGCTTTCATTCACTTTATGAACGCCAGTTTCTCTTCCACTCTAGTCAAAAGTGGTTTTCATTCACTTTATGAGCGCCAGTTTCTCTTCCACTTTAGTCAAAAGTGGTTTTCATTCGCTTAGTGAACTGTGAAGGGGCTCGGGGCTCGCCCCATGGAAAGCAAAGCGAGCGGTCATATCAGAAATAGTGTATTCTAGCTGCGCGTAATAGCAACAAACTTCCTGGAACAGCGTATTCAAAAGCTAATTAAAAAGCCAAACAATTATACGAAACTTTCGTGTAATTGTTTGGCTATAACTTGGGCTGGAGTACTTATGTTCCAGCTTCTTTTTCATTTCCCAAAAAATTCGTATTATCTGCTACCTTTAATATAAGGTACACCTGAAGCCTTTGGTGCATCTGCACGACCAATAAAGCCCGTTAATGCAATAATCGTTAATACGTATGGTGCAATTAATAGATATACGTTTGGAATGCTTTCTAAGAAAGGTAAGCTGCTTCCAACAATACTTAAGCTTTGCGCAAATCCAAAGAAAATGGCAGCTCCCATTGCTCCAAGCGGATTCCATTTACCAAAGATTAAAGCGGCAAGCGCCATAAACCCTTGTCCACTAATCGTAGCGTGTGTAAAATCATTTGTAATCGACTGGGCAAATACCCCACCGCCAATTCCGCCAAATGCTCCTGACAGAATAACAGCAATATAGCGCATTTTTGTTACGTTAATTCCCATTGTATCTGCAGCCATTGGATGCTCCCCTACAGAGCGAAGGCGTAAACCAAATGGCGTCTTAAACATGACAAACCAAACGATAATAGCTACGATGATTGCTAAGTAAGAAGTCCAATACGTATTAGAGAAAAATAAATCACCGATTACAGGAATATCCTTTAAGACAGGAACATCAATTTTCTTAAAGCCATAACGAATAGTAGCCGTTTGTCCTTTTCCATCATAGATTAATTTCACTAAAAACATAGCAAGTCCTGCTGCTAGCAAATTAATCGCTACACCAGAAACGGTTTGATCGGCACGGAATGTGATACTTGCCACAGCGTGCAGACAAGAGAAAATCGCACCAACAAGCATTGCAACAAGCAATGAAATCCAAGGTGTCCAAGCACCAAGACTATCCGCAAATGTTAAGTTAAAAACAATGGAAGAGAAAGCCCCCATCACCATTAAACCTTCTAATCCAATATTAACGACCCCAGCTCGTTCGGAAAAGTTACCGCCGAGTGCTGTAAAGATTAGCGGAGCAGCAAACAATAGCGAAGAAGGTATGACAATTAATAATACATCCATTAATCCCATTTACTTCTCCCCCTTTTTACTTTTATTTTTACTTAATCTGTCC
>NZ_DALZDK010000011.1:80510-84354 GCF_031978665.1 Niallia sp.
GTCCAAGAATAATCGAATCATGTAACTGGAAGCAACAAAGAATACGATTAAAGCAATAATGATATCTACCATCTCATTTGGAACACCAGCTTCAAGTGGCATATTTAACGCCCCTACCTTTAAGAAACCGAACAAGCATGCAGCTAGCAAGATTCCTACTGGTCCATTTGCACCAAGTAAGGCTACGGCAATACCATCAAAACCTACACCTGTAAATCCACCTTTATTACTTACATATTCAAAGGTTCCTAAGCCTTCCATTGCTCCTGCTAGACCTGCAAAAGCTCCAGAAATAACCATGGAAAGAATAATGTTGCGATTTACGTTCATACCAGCATATTTTGATGCATTCTGGTTAAAACCAACTGCTTTTAATTCATAACCTTTAACAGTCTTTTCTAAAATAACCCACATAAGAATGACACAGCCGACTGCGATTAAAATTCCCCAGTGTAGGCGGGAATAGTCCGTAATACTAGCTAAAAACTCAGAACGCAAGCTAGCCGATGGCGGAATCGTTTCTGTGCGGTCTGCCTTATCTGTAAGGACATTTCGAATTAAATAATTCGATACATGTAAGGCAACATAGTTCATCATAATACTAACGATTACTTCATGTACTCTAAATCTTGCCTTTAAGAAACCTGGCACAAATGCCCAAAGTGCTCCAGCAGCAGCGGCAGCTAATACAGCAAGTGGCAAGTGAATGATTTTTGGTAAATCAAAAGCAACCCCTACCCAAACTGCAGCGAGCCAGCCAACAATTAATTGACCTTCTACCCCAATATTAAATAGTCCGGTACGAAAAGCGAAGGCAACTGCAAGACCTGCAAGAATCAATGGCGTAATTTGACGAACTACTTCTCCCGTGAAATAGATTTCGCCAAATGCCCCATTCCAAAGTGCAGAATAAGCATCAGCAGGATTGTATCCTGTTGCAAGCATTATGATTGTACCAACAATAACCCCTAATAATACGGAAATAATCGGAATGCTAATTTTCTTTATTGTATTAGACATTATTTCTCCACACCCACTTTTTTAGCTTTCGATCCTGCCATTAATAATCCTAATTCTTGTTCTGTTGTTGTTTTTGGATCCACAGTAGCAATGATTTCCCCGTCAAAAATAACCGCAATCCGATCACTTACATTTAAAATTTCATCTAGTTCGAAGGAAATTAATAATACTGCTTTTCCTTTATCTCGTTGTTCAATTAAACGTTTATGAATAAATTCGATTGCACCAACATCCAGTCCTCTTGTAGGCTGAGCAGCAATAAGCAAATCAGGATCACGGTCTACTTCTCTACCAATTATAGCCTTTTGCTGATTTCCACCAGAAAGTGCTCTTGCAGGAGTGTGCATACTTGGTGTTCTAACATCAAATTCTTCAATTAATTCGCTCGCCTTTTTTTCAATTTCTGTTTGATTCAAGAAACCATAATTAGAAAACGGTCTTTTATAATACGTTTGCAAAGCCATATTTTGTCCAATCGAAAAATCAAGGACTAAACCATGCTTATGTCTATCCTGCGGAATATGACCAATCCCACTTTCCGTTATTTTACGTGGTGTCAGAACACTGATTTCCTTGCCGTTAAGGGTGATGCTTCCACTATTTTTCTTCATTAACCCAGTGATTGCCTCAATCAGTTCGGATTGACCATTACCATCTACTCCGGCAATCCCGACAATTTCACCCGCTTTTACATCTAGGTTGAGAGAGTTCACTACATGAACACCACGATTGTCTTTCACCGTTAAATCCGAAATTTTTAATACGGTTTCTTTCGGGTTTGGATCTTTCTTTTCTGTTTTAAAAGATACTTCACGCCCAACCATTAGGTTTGCAAGTTCATTCGGATTTGTATCTTTTACATTGTACGTGCCGATGCCTTCCCCTTTTCTGATAACGGTAACACGATCACATACTTCCATAATTTCTTTTAATTTATGGGTAATCAAAATGATGGATTTTCCCTCTTGAATTAGCTTTCGGAAAATGCCAATTAATTCGGTAATTTCCTGTGGTGTTAAAACAGCTGTCGGTTCATCAAAAATTAAAATTTCTGCACCGCGATATAATGTTTTTAAAATCTCTACTCTTTGTTGCATCCCAACAGAAATATTGGCAACTTTTGCTTTTGGATCAACTGCTAACCCATATCGCTCAGAGATTTCCTTTACTTCTTTTTCTGCTTTTTTAAGATCAATTTTCCCTTTGCTAACTGTTTCTTTTCCTAAAATAATGTTTTCAGTAACTGTGAAGGTATCAATCAACATAAAATGCTGATGAACCATTCCAATTCCTAAATCATTCGCGATATTAGGATTTGAAATATTAACGACTTTCCCACGCGCACGGATTTCGCCTTTTTCTGGTTGATAGAGCCCAAAAAGAACGTTCATAAGCGTAGACTTTCCTGCACCATTTTCCCCTAAAAGTGCGTGAATCTCACCTTTTTTTACTTGAAGGGTAATATTGTTGTTTGCAACAATACCAGGGAATTCTTTTCGAATATTTAACATCTCGATTACATATTCCATCTAATCCACTCCTTCTTACTTCTCTTCCCTAACGTAAATGATTTAAGCTAAAAAAAACGTATGATGTCAAAGAATTTATGATCTAAAACAATCCACAAATAATTGATGCAATTTTATATCACGATAATTTCAGCCTATAAAATTTTTAATAAAGACTAGAATAATGCTTCTACTCTTTAGTTAAAATTCTATTTTTTGTCGTAAAAAAGGAATAAGTGTTTGCAATGCAAACCACTTATTCCTGGAAAATTAGCATATGCTATTTACTTAACAGTATCAGGAACAGTGTACTCACCGTTTTTAATTTTTGCAGTCCATTCTTCCACAGCTGCATCGATTTCTGCTTTGTTTTCTACTTCTTCATTAATTGCTGCAAGTCCAACGCCATCTTCTTTTAAGCCGTAAACAGTAGTTTCGCCACCAGGGAAATTACCTTCTTTTGCTTTAGTAGAGATATCTTGTACTGCAGTGGAAACACCTTTTAATGCAGAAGTTAACACAATATTATGATCCCCAACAGCACCTTCAGCTGATTGATCAGAGTCAACTCCAATTGCCCAGATGTATTTTTCAGGATCTTTTTCTTTTAAATCACGTGCTTCAGAGAATAATCCAGCTCCAGTACCACCAGCAGCATGGAATACGACATCTGCACCAGAAGAGTACATTTTACTTGCAATTGTTTTACCAATTTCAGGTTTGTCAAAAGCACCAGCATATTGTACATCTACTTTAATATCAGGGTCTACCGCTTTAACGCCATCAACAAATCCAGCTTCGAAACGACCGATAACTTCGCCTTCTACTCCACCAATAAATCCGATTTGTTTCGATTTAGTTGTATGAGCAGCTGCTACACCAGCTAAGAAAGAAGCTTCTTGTTCTTTAAAAGATATACTTGCAACGTTCGGTTGATCTACTGTAGCATCAACGATTGCAAAATGAGCATCCTTTTGTTGTTGAGAAATTTCTGAGATTGCGCCTTCCATCATAAATCCAATTCCAAATACCAAATTATAGCCTTGGCGAGTTAAGCTGTTTAAATTAGTAGCATAATCTGCATCTGACTGTGATTGTAGGTAATCAATCCCATTACCTTTTGATAGACCATTTTCTTCACCAAATGCTTGTAAGCCTTCCCAAGCTGATTGGTTAAATGATTTATCATCAACCCCACCGACATCTGTTACCATTGCAACTTTAAATGAGTCTTTTTCTTTATCACCTTCTGTTGCATTGTCGTTACCTTTGTCATTACTTCCACAAGCACTTAATACAGCCCCAGCAGCTAGTAC
>NZ_DALZDK010000011.1:84364-88704 GCF_031978665.1 Niallia sp.
AAGCCAAATTTACGCTTCTTCAAAGCTTGTACCCCCTAGATTTTTTTGTTATTTAGTAAAGAACGTTTGCGATTAGTTTGTCCAGCTTTTACGAATAAATTCGTTTCCTTAAAACTTGAAAGCTAAACTTATCTGATCGAAAGTAATTTACTGAATAAAGAATCGGCTCATCCTTCTCATCATAATGCATCTGTTTTAAAACAAGCAGAGCAGTTTCTGGTTCACATTGCAGGATGGGAGATACTTTCTCGTGATATCCAATCGGTTCGATTTGTGCAACAGCATATGTAATATGTCTTTGACTATCCGATTCCAAGAATTGAAAAATCGATTCTTGATCGTATGAAAAATGGTCAGGTAAGATTTTCTGTGGCAGTTTATCAATACAGTAAACAACCGGTTCACCATTAGCTGTTCGAACTCTTTCAATAACGAGTAGTTCTTCCTCTTGCGAAGTGGAGAAGCGTGTCGTATCTTCTTCAGTGGCAAACATTGTGTTTGAGCTTAGAAATATGGTGCCTGGATTCATCCCTGCCTGCATAATCATATTCGTGACACTATTCAGTTGTTCAATGCCAGAATTAAACAGCGGCTTACTGTTAACAAAAGTGCCAACACCATGTCTTCTGACAATCACGTTTTCTTCTTCTAATGTACGTAGTGCCTCTCTTAAAGTCGCACGACTTACACCTAAAGTCTTTGCAAGCTCGAACTCGGAGGGGAATTTTTCTTTTTCTTTATATATTCCCTTCTCAATATCTTTCTTTAGACGATCAACTACTTGCAAATATAAATGTCTCGTATCCGATTTAATTAGCATATGATGTTCCTCCACACATTTCTAAGACATCAGACCTCTGATGTTCAATCATTCCTACTAATCGAAAATACTATAACACTTTTTGCCTAATAAATAAATAGAGTTTTAAGAATTTAGTCGAAAAAAAACTGAAATGATGAATTGTTCGGAAATCAACCGTTTGCATTTGTATATTCTTGTAAAAATTATGGTTATTTCTCCCTCATTTTCTCCTACTACTTGAACGATTGTTCCGAATATACGATAAAAAAAGAACCTGAAATAGGTTATACTATTTCAGGTTCCCTTTGGAAAATATGCTTTTTTATCATTCATTGAAGCATATTTTTTTCTACATAAATGGATATCATGATCATTAATCCATACTAATTAACAATGTATTCTTTACTGAATGTTCATTTCTTCGGAGCCTTTTGGAATGAGGACATTTCTCGGTTTACTCCCCTCATATGGTCCGACTACGCCGCGAGCTTCCATTTCATCGATTAATCTTGCCGCTCTTGTATAACCGATACGGAATCTTCTTTGCAGCATACTAACAGATGCCGTTTGCATTTCAACGATTAATTCCACTGCGTCATTATATAATCCGTCTTCCACAGCTCCTGTAACTTCGACAATTTCATCTGGAATCATTTCTTCCTGGTATTGTGCCTTTTGCTGTCCAATAACGAAATCAACTACTTCTTCGACCTCTTCATCTGACAAGAAGGCACCCTGCACTCTAACCGGCTTACTTGCACCATAAGGGAAGAATAGCATGTCTCCTCTTCCAAGTAGCTTTTCTGCTCCGCCCATATCTAAAATGGTGCGTGAGTCGGTCTGAGAGGATACAGCGAATGCAATTCGAGATGGAATATTCGCTTTAATAACTCCTGTGATAACATCAACAGATGGACGTTGTGTTGCAATGATAAGATGGATACCAGCTGCACGAGCCATTTGAGCAAGTCTTGTAATAGCATCTTCTACATCAGAGGATGCTACCATCATTAAGTCCGCAAGCTCGTCCACAATCACAACGATAAATGGAAGAAGTGGCTGCTTTTCCTGTTCTTCGGCATTGATGCGTTTAATGTATTCATTATAGCCTTCAATATTTCTTGTTCCAGTATGAGAAAATAAATCGTATCTTCTCTCCATTTCACTAACTACCTTCATCAATGCTTGCGATGCTTTTTTCGGATTCGTTACAACTGGCGCAAGCAAATGAGGTACCCCATTATACACATTTAATTCCACCATTTTCGGGTCAATCATCATCAATTTTACTTCATGTGGCTTCGCTCTCATTAAAATGCTTGTAATTATGCCGTTAATACAGACAGATTTTCCGCTTCCTGTTGCTCCTGCAACAAGTAAATGGGGCATTTTATTTAATTCAGCACATACTGCTTCTCCAGTAATATCTCGCCCAAACGCAATCATTAGCTTAGAATCTGGTTTATCATTTTTACTTGATTCCAATACTTCTCTAAGCGATACAACGGCAACTTCTGAGTTCGGTACCTCTATCCCAATTGCTGATTTTCCAGGAATCGGAGCTTCAATACGAATATCCTTCGCTGCTAATGCTAATGCTAAATCATCGCTTAAATTGACAATTTTACTTACCTTTACCCCTTCACTTGGGTGAACTTCATACTTTGTTACAGCTGGGCCTAAATGAACTTCTGTTACTCTCGCTTTGACACCAAAGCTATGAAAGGTTCTTTCTAATTTAGCGGCATTTGCATGAATTTGTTCATACTCCCCACTTTGATCTGCCTTTCTTGGCAGCTTCAATAGTTTTAAAGGAGGGAGCTCGTAATCCTTATTTTCCACCTCTGTAAAGGTTATTGGAACAACGACATCTCCTTCATCAGCCGGCTCCTCTATCTCACTAGCAGGTTCTTCATGAATCGCTTCATTCTGGTACGCTCTTTCAGCAAATGTGTTAATAATCGGCTCTTGTATGTATGATTCTTCCTCTTCGTGTGGATTGTTCACAATAATCTGCGAATTTGGATTTTCCTCGCGCTGATTATTATTTTCTTTTCTCGCCTGTTTATCCGCTTTGCGTTTTTCCTTATTTTTTTGCATGGATTCTTTCCAATCCTTCATATCCTGAATAAACGCAGTCCATTGATCGTGGATAAAATTCCAAATACTTGATAATACTTTTTTGAAGGCTCCACTTAAAGTCTTGCCTGTAAGTAAGATAAAACCAATGACAATGACGATGAAACTAATAATTTGTGTACCAACTGTATCAAATAAATAATGGAATAGCGCAAATAATACAGCACCAATCATTCCACCACCTAAATCAATATTCGTAGCCTCTTTATTTACTTCCATCCAAAATAATTCCCATGTATTATAAATGACACTTGGATTTGTAAAAGCGCCTTGACTGGCTAACAATTTAAACAATGTCACGTGACTGAGCAACAAAATAGCACTAACAATTAAATAGATTCCATTTAATTTCGTATTAAACATATAAGGTTTTTCGCGTTTCCACATTAAATAGCCACCGTATACGATTAGTCCAATCAGACACAGCATATACCATTCTCCGAAGAAGAAACGGAAAAAAGAAACCATTGTTGCTCCAACAGCACCAAGTTGTAGAATAGAGATAAGACTCAATGCCATAACGACAAGGGCTGCAAGTTCATATTGGATCGTTAATTTAAGCGCTTGTTTTTGTCTTTTTTTTCTTTTTTTCCTTTTAGCCATTTTTATATCACCTAATATTTATAATCATTTGTAATAAAGAAGCAGCCTTAGGCTGCTTCTTTATTGATTCCTATATTATACCATAGTTTATGAAAAACAGATTATATGTTTGGAATTTTTGTTCCTGGCTGCATGCCTGTATGGAGAAAATGATTGGGATCGGTGCTAAGCACTCTAATTACCTCCAATTCATTTGCTTCATTTTTAGCCACTAATAGAGGGATTCCATTATATTGAATAACTTGTTGCTTTTCGTAGATATCTTGACTCATTGGAAAAATCAATTCTTCCGGCATCATCGTATACATAATCATTGAATAATCCCTTCAGTCTGTTCTTTATTCGCGTCAATTAATTCATTCAGCTTTTTCATCGCATCTCCTACTCCACCCACAGCATCTATAAGACCAGAAGTAACTGCATCCATTCCGATTACATTTGTTCCAATATCTCTCGTTAAATTCCCTTTTGCAAACATAAGGTCTTTAAAATCTTCTTCTGTTATATTGGAATGCTTTGTGACAAAATTAACGACTCTCTCTTGCATTTTATCTAAGTATTCAAATGTTTGTGGGACACCAATAACAAGTCCTGTTAACCGTATTGGATGAATGGTCATCGTTGCTGTTTCTGCAATATAAGAAACATCACAAGACACAGCTATCGGAACACCGATTGAATGTCCTCCGCCTAAAACTAGGGAAACAGTTGGTTTAGAAAGAGAAGCAAGCATTTCAGAAATAGCCAACCCAGCTTCTACGTCGCCTCCAACTGTATTTAGAATAACGAGTACCCC
>NZ_DALZDK010000011.1:88714-99588 GCF_031978665.1 Niallia sp.
ATAGCGACAATTTGCGGAATTAAATGCTCATATTTCGTCGTTTTATTTTGAGGTGGTAATTGCAAATGTCCTTCAATTTGACCAACAATTGTTAAACAATGTATTTTTGAATCCTGTGAAAGCTGTGGTACATTTGTTTGTCCCAGCTGTTGTATTTTTTCCATTAAACCAGATGGTTTATCCTCTTTCGGCTGTTCTTCAGGCTGATTATTATTTACTGAACCCATAAAAATTCTCCCTTCCTAAAACCATAATAATCTTAGTATGAAGCGGGAGACAATTTTTCATGCGGTTGAAATCGAAAAGACAAATAGGCTTTTTATTAATAATGGCAAGCAAAACATTATTTAAGGTGGCAGTTGAAACAATAAGCAGCATTGGTATGAACGGTTTTTGATCGGGGGTGTTCGAATAAGGGGGCATGAGCTGAATGAACACCACTTTTCGCTTCGGGCTCTTACTTTTTGGTTTTCATCTGCTTTATGAACACCATTTTTTCTTCCTCTCCCAAAATTATGGTTTTCATCCGCTTTATGAACACCTCTTTTTTCCGGGCTTTAGTCTTTTTTGGTTTTCATTCGCTCGATGAACACCACTTTTCGCTTCGGGCTCTTGCTTTTTGGTTTTCATCTGCCTTATGAACACCTCTTTTTCTTCCCACTCTCAAAATTATGGGGTTCATCTCTCATCTCCATCAAGAACGCCGCTTTTTACTAGGCTCTCCCTATAATGCCCATCACAAAAAACAGCCTCCTTATCAAAGGAGGCTGCGACTTTATTTTCTAACTGGTTTTACTTCCATAATAATCGGCAAGATCATTGGTCTGCGTCTTGTTTTTTCATAAAGGAACTGGTTTAATGTATCTCTTATATCTTGCTTAATACCAGTCCAGTCAAAGCTGTCTTTGCTGATGCTTTTTTCGACAATGTCTCTTACTCGGTCAGAAGCTTCCTCGAGTAATTTCTCTGATTCACGAACATATACAAAGCCTCTTGTAATAATTTCTGGTCCAGCGGAAATCTTTCTCTCTGCCTTATTTAGTGTTACGA
Source organism: Niallia sp. (assembly GCF_031978665.1). Taxonomy (NCBI): domain Bacteria; kingdom Bacillati; phylum Bacillota; class Bacilli; order Caryophanales; family Bacillaceae; genus Niallia; species Niallia sp. Next base: position 89,765 of record NZ_DALZDK010000011.1, read on the forward strand.
CAACGGTTAGAATACCATCCTGTGACAATAGCTTTCGATCTCTTAGGACAATATTTCCAACATCGCCAACGCCACTGCCATCAATTAATACATTTCCTGCCGGAATCTTTCCGCCCACACGAAGCGTATCATCCTTATATTCAAGGACCTCTCCTTGTTCAGGAAGATAAATATTTTGAGGAGCAATACCGCATTCCATTGCAATTTTTTCATGTGATTTTAATACGCGATACTCTCCATGGATTGGCAAAAAGAATTTAGGCTTCATCATATTAATCATGAATTTTAATTCTTCTTGGCTACCGTGATTGGAGCTATTGAATGTTTTATAGCCAGCAAGAAGTGTTGCACCTGCTCTATATAGCTTATCAATCGTTTTTCCGACAAATACTTCACTGCCTAAGAAAGAAGAAGCTGCAAATAAAACAGTATCTCCTTCCATGATGCTTACTTGCTTATGGTTTTTCTTGACCATTTTTTGCAAGGCTTCAATTGGTTCCCCTTTTGTTCCAGTAGTGATGATTACCATTTGATCTTGTGCATATTCTTGAAGTTCATTATAAGTAACGATTGTTTCATCAGCCACTACTAAATAATGGTTCTTTATCGCAATTTGTAAGACTCTTTGTAGATTTTTGCCCATGACTGCAACTTTACGATTCGTTTTCTCTGCAGCGTCAATGATGTGCTGAATTCTATTTAAGTCTGTTGCAAAACATGCTGCAATAATACGGCCCTTCGTATGCAAAAAGGATTCGATTAAGCTTTGTGTTACAACAAAATCTGTTGTGGAATATCCTGGTTTATCAGCATTTGTACTATCAGATAGTAAAGCTAAAACCCCTTCTTCGCCTATTTTTGCCATCTCACCATATTCTGGCTTATATAAATCACTTGCCGTCTGGTCAAATTTGAAATCCCCCGTATGTACGATTGCGCCTTCTGATGTATGAATAACGATACCGATACTATCTGGGATACTGTGATTCGTTTTAAAAAAGGACACTTTTGAAGATGTGAACGTAAGAACTGATTTAGAGGTAATAATTTCAAATTGAGCTTGTCCTCTGAAATCCTGCTCTTTCATCTTTTCCTTTGTAAGTTCAGCTGTTAAAAGCGTCGTATACACTGGCACCTCTAAATCTCTTAATATATAAGATAAGCCTCCAATATGATCTTCATGTGCATGTGTTAAGAAAATCCCTTTTACTCTGTCTTTGTTTTGCTTTAAATACGTAATATCTGGAATAACGATATCAATCCCCAGCATTTCATTTTGTGGATACATTAAGCCAGCATCAACTACAAATATGTCTTCATCTACTTCGACTACAAACATATTTTTTCCGTTCTCGCCCACTCCGCCGAGTGCGACCAGCTTTATTTTTTCATTTTTCATCAATTTTTGTTTCCTCCTATGTTGAGTTAAGCCGACCATTGATCAGTTATGCTTATTATACTTGATGTTTAAAAATGTTTACAACCAATTTTATGAAATCTTCTATTTTTAAAAATTTTTTCATCAAAAATAGCAACAAACAATTACCACATATATCCTGATTTCATAGGCTTTTTTCATAGTAAAGTACTAATTTTAACGTTCATTTGACTTAAATTTAAAAATAGCAATAACGATTACGACAAAAAAACAAGCTAAACATGCCATAATACTAATTCGATTTGCCTCGTCAAACAAGAAACTAATACTGATGATTGCTAAACAAATAACTGTAAAAATAGGAATGTACGGATATCCCCAAATTTTAAAGCTTGGTTGAAACGGATAAGATTTTCGTAGCTTTAATTGTGCTAAACAGATCGTTATCCAGACGATTGATACAACAAAGCCTGGGAATGCCATTAATAAGGTGAATACTTCATCTTGCTTAACTAATGCAATCATAGATCCTGCAATCAATATAATAGCTGTTACCAGTAAACTATATAGAGGAACTCCATTTTTGTTTACCTTGCTAAATGCCTTTGGTCCTTGTCCTTCTAAAGCAAGGGAATACATCATTCTTGTACAACCGTATATACCCGAATTTGCGGCAGATAACACCGCAATAATCAATACAAAGTTCATAATATGAGCTGCGCCTGATAAGCCAGAAATAGTTAGTACTTGTACAAATGGACTCGAATCGTCCGTTAGTTCATTCCAAGGGATAAGTCCACAAATAATTAATATTGGTAATGTATAAAATAAAATGATTCGAAAAATAAAGCTTTTAATTACTTTAGGCAGTATTTTCTCTGCATCTTTTGCTTCTGTTACGGTTACTCCGATTAATTCAGAGCCACCATATGAGAACATAACAATTAATAATGCTGAAAAGACAGACATCCCGCCATTTGGGAAAAAACCGCCATTTTCCGTGTAATTTTGCAAATAATTTGTTTCTCCTGATGGGATAATACCAAACAAGACAGCAGCACCAAGAATTATAAAGAGGATAATCATCCCAATTTTAATTCCTGCAAACCAAAATTCAAACTCCCCATAATTTTTAACATTCATTGTATTCACGGCAATTAACACAATGGAACAAATGATGCTTAATATCCAAAGCGGGACATCTGGTAACCAAAATTGCAAGAAGCTTCCTGCTACAACAACTTCAATAACACATACAGCAAGCCATAAAATACAATACATCCAACCGATTATGAACGCCATTCGATCACCAAAGGCTTTGCCGATAAAGCCTTTCATATTAGTATTCGGATAAATAATTGCCATTTCTGCAATACTTCCCATTACCACCAGCAATAAAAGCCCAGCAAATATGTATGTAAAAATAACACCTGGTCCGGCAATAGATACGGTTTCGCCACTTCCTTTAAATATCCCTGTACCAATCGCTCCTCCCATTGCCATTAAACTGATATGTCTTGGCAATAAATTTTTTTGCAATTGATTTTTCGTCATGCCTTTTCCTCCATACTTCTTACGTTTTACTAGTAAGAATAATTTTCTTTCAATCGAGCATTTACTATGTATCCAATCATAATCAATTACCAGTTTGGAAACAAGTTTTTCTTAGTAAGGTATCAAACAAAAAAGTCAGAAGAGCTAGTTATCTCAAGATGGAAGGAAACCAATTTCGTTGCTGGTTCATCCTTCAATATGAGAGATAGCTGAACTCTTCTGACAAGTGAAGCATTCATTTTATACTTGCAAAAAAAAACAAATAAGCTGTTACTACCATTTCAATGGTAGTAGCGGATTAACGAAAACCCCCGAAAATTCTTATAAAAATTTGGCTAGCTCTTTTCGTTCTTCCTCTGTTAATGGAACTAAAGGCAAACGAATGGAACCGACATCAAATCCTTTTAATTGAAGCGCCGTTTTTACAGGAACTGGGTTGGGTGCCTTAAATAAGGCTATCATAAGAGGAAGTAATTTTTGATGCATTTTCGAAGCAGCATCTATTTTTCCATCTAAGAAAGTACTCACCATTTCTTGCATTTCGTTACCGATAATATGAGATGCAACAGAGATAACTCCTGTTCCACCTACAGATAATATCGGTAATGTTAAACTATCATCTCCACTGTATACATAAAAATCATCTGGTGTAGATGCAATAATTTTCGTGATTTTATTTAAATTTCCGCTAGCTTCTTTTACAGCTACTATATTTTCAATTTCAGACAAGCGAATAATAGTTTCTGGTTCAATATTAACAACAGAACGACCTGGAATATTATATATCATAACGGGAAGTTTTGTAGATTCTGCAACTGCTTTAATATGTTGATACAAGCCTTCTTGGTTCGGTTTGTTATAGTATGGTCCAACTACCATAACAGCATCCACTCCTGCGAGTTCAGCTTGTTTCGTCAATTCGATGGACTCATATGTGTTATAACTACCTGTTCCTGCAATAATAGGAACTCGTTTTTCCACTACCTTTACCACATGTTTAAATAAAGCAATCTTCTCTTGTTTGGATAATGTGGGCGATTCTCCAGTTGTACCAGCTACAACTAACGAATCTGTTCCGTTTTCAAGTAAATGATTAATTAACTGTGTTGTTTTTGGAAAATCTATATGTCCCTTGGCATCAAATGGTGTAATCATGGCCGTTGACACCCTACCAAATAAACCCATCGTTCCACTCCTATTCTCATTTCGATCTCGTTGTATCTATTTATCTATTTTATTCTTTCTCTAGCTCAAACGCATCGTGTAATACATTAACAGCACTTACTAAATCATCCTGTTTCACCAGCACCCAAATCGTTGCATGGCTATCAGCAGATTGCAAGATACGAATTCCTTTATTTGATAGTGCAGTAACGATTTTAAATGTGACACCTGGTACGCCGGCCATTCCCGCACCAACGACTGATACCTTTGCACACTCTCTTTCAATAACGGGTTCATACCCCATATTTTCAAGAACAGCTATTGCTTTATTGGTCATTTCATTGGTTACGGTATAAACAACACTGTTTGGTGAAATATTGATAAAGTCGACACTAATTTCTTCATTTGCCATTGCTTTAAATACTTGCGCCTGCAAATCATACTGATCTTTTTTCGCAAATACCTTAATCTGTGTTACATTCGCTACATGCGCAATTCCAGTAACAGGTCTCTCTTTAATATCGCTTCCTCTGTTCTCCGCATTACTAGACGTAACGAGTGTACCAATACCTTTTGAATACGTAGATCGAATTCGAATTGGCACCTTTGCCTGCATCGCAATTTCAACTGCTCGTGGATGAATAACTTTTGCCCCTTGATATGCCATATTGCATACCTCTGAATAGGTAACAACCGATAACGGGCGAGCATTTTCCGCGATTCTAGGGTCAGCTGTCATAATTCCTTCTACGTCTGTAAAAATATCAATATATTCTGCATTTAGAGCAGATCCTAAAGCGGCTGCTGAAGTATCACTTCCGCCTCTACCTAAAGTTGTCGTATCTCCATTTGGTGCTGCTCCTTGAAAACCAGCTACCACTACCACATCATGATTTTTCAATTCTTGAAGAATACGGCTACCATCCATTTCCATTATTCTAGCATTTGTAAAATCATTGTTCGTCTTAAATCCAGCTTGAGCACCTGTTAAGGCAGTTGCTGAAATTTCATTTTCTAATAATAGTTGTGTAAAAACGACACTAGATATAATTTCACCGCATGACATCAACAAGTCATTTTCTCTTCTGCTGATACTTGTTTCTGCTCCACCAACTAATGATAATAGTGTATCGGTTGCGTATGGTTCTCCTTTACGGCCCATTGCAGAAACGACTACAACCACTTTATAGCCTTCGTTTAATGCATCTTTAATATGATCTTTTGCTTGAATTCGGCTTTTTTCATCTCGTACCGATGTTCCACCAAATTTTTGAACCATTATTTTCACAGTAAACACCTCTGAACACTTTCTAAAAGAGTGTAATATAAGGGTGCCTTTTTCTAGAACAAATTGGAGGAATCTCTATCTATTTGATAGAGATTTACCCCATCCATGATTTTGCTAGAGGATCCCTTGTTGTTAGGACTCTATTAACTTCGAGTCAATTATTTCATAAAAGTATTCGTTAAAAAAAGGGGCTCTTTCTTCTAAAATACTTATTCGTTAAGAAAGACAAGATTTTGGCACGAGAAGTATATTTCTGTGTCCAAACTTGTACTTCCTGTATGTAGAAAAAATACAGCTCTACTTACAGGGCACTTTCCTGCAATCTAATCCTCTACAGTCTTGCCTTTCTTCATTTACTTATACAAGTCCTAATTTAATTAGGCTTTCTGCTATTTGAACAGAGTTCCATGCGGCACCCTTTAATAAATTATCCGATACTACCCACATATGGAATCCGTTTTTCACGTCTAAATCTTGACGAATACGTCCGACAAATACATCATTGCTTCCTACACAGTCTGCAGGCATTGGATAGATTTGATTATTTGGATCGTCCTGTAGCACAATACCAGGAGCACTTGCTAACAATTCTTTCATCTCTGCCACTGTCACTTGATCATTGTCTAATTCAAAATAAACTGATTCAGAATGACCAGTCGCAACTGGAATACGCACACAAGTTGCAGCAACTTTCAAGTCTTCTGCATGCATGATTTTCTTTGTTTCATTAATCATTTTCATTTCTTCATAAGTAAATCCATTTTCTGTAAACACATCAATTTGTGGAACTGCATTAAAGGCAATTTGATAATGTTTCTTATCACTTTTAACAGGAAGAATTTTCGGCTCGAATGCTTCGTTATTAAGAATAGCTTGCGTTTGGCTATTTAATTCTTCTACTGCTGCTGCACCTGAACCAGAAACAGCTTGATAAGTGGATACTAATACTTTAGAAAGTCCATATTTTTCTTTCAACGGTTGTAAGGCTACGACCATTTGAATTGTAGAACAGTTTGGATTTGCAATAATCCCATTATGATTGCGAAGGTCTTCTTCATTTACTTCTGGTACTACTAACGGCACGTCTTTGTCCATACGGAATGCACTAGTATTATCAACCACAATCGCTCCATGTCTCACCGCATGTGGCGCTAGTTCCTTCGATACCCCACCACCTGCACTAAATAACGCAATGTCAATTCCTTTAAAGCTATCTGGAGTAGCTTCTTGTACTACAATTTCCTCATCTTTATAAAGAACCTTTGTCCCCGCTGAACGTTTTGATGACAAAAGTGTTAATGTTGAAATAGGAAAATCTCTGCTTTCTAATGTTTTAATCATTTGTTGACCAACAGCCCCTGTTGCTCCAACTACTGCTACGTTATATCCTTTTAATTGCTCCATTTAAGGTTCTCCTTCCAAAGGCTTTCTCTAATAATAATAGGCTAGCGTCATGCACCGCCTTAAATAATATTATCTATTTTAACATATTCAAGCAGCAATAAAAGAAACTTTTATCAGATTCTTTCAAAAAACACCGATTGGCGCTAATGAATTCCGATCGGATTACAAAAAGCGCCTTGTTTTATCGGTAATTTCAAAAAAACACTAATTTAATCTAAATATTTCTCCACAATTACTGGTTGAATCTGTTTATATTCTAATGCTGCTTCAATCGTTTCTGCAAGCATAGACATTCTTGCTACCATGGAATTGGGCTTTTTTTCTGGATCATCCTGACCAAATGGGATGAAGAAGATATTCTTAGTTGCCATTAAACGCATCAGGTTGATGCCGTTTAATCCTAACGCGTCATTAGTAGAAATCCCTAATACAACAGGCTTTTGATTTCGCAACGTAGCCTTCGCCGCCATTAATACTGCGTTGTCTGTCATCGCATTTGCGAATTTGCTCATGCTATTTCCTGTTAAAGGAGCAATGACCATACAATCAAGGGGAGCTTTTGGTCCTAGTGGCTCAGCAGCAACAATACTGTCAATAATTTGCTGACCTGTTATTTCTTCTACTTTGCTAACCCAATCCTTCCCTTTACCGAAACGAGTATCTGTATTTTTTACATTTCCTGTTACAACTGGCACTACTTCTGCACCTAATGATACTAGCTTTTCTACTTGTGGTACTACTTCTGCATACGTACAGTGTGATCCTGAGATTCCGAATCCAATTCTTTTTCCTTGTAAACCCATTTTTCTATCTCCTTTCATTGTTACATTTGATCATCAAGTAATTGAGCTAAGACATCTGCAAGTATATTCCCAGCTGTTTTTGGAGCTACAATACCTGGTAAGCTTGGGGCAAGCAAAGCCTTAACCCCTCTTTTTTCTGCATATTGAAAATCAGTGCCTCCTGGTTTAGATGCCAAATCGATCACCAATGTGTGTAAAGGCATTTTTTCAATGACATCAGAAGTTACGACAAGATGGGGAATCGTATTAATACAAATATCAATATCTTCCACCGCAATCTGTAAATCATCTAAATGTACAGGAGTTAATCCCATTTCTATAATGCGAGCAATATGTTCACTTTGATTTGCTGCAACTTTTACTTTCGCACCTAACGCATGGAAAGTCCGTGCAACACTCATTCCTACACGGCCTAGCCCAAGCACAATTACTTTGGAGCCATGGATCGTTGTATCTGTATGTTGGATTGCCATCATAATCGTACCTTCTACGGTTGGAATGGAATTTAATATTGCTACATCATCTCGATCAAATAATTGAACGAGGGTTCGTTTCGTTTCTTTAATTAGCAAATTTAAATAGTCATTCGTTATCCCTGAATATACGGTGCAATGCTCTGGGGTTTTTTCTAATAAATCTTTTGTCAAAAAAACCTTTTCGTTCGAAAAGATCGTATCAACTTGCCCATTTAAATCTGTTCCTTTTACGGGTAAGATAATAGCATCTATTTTCGAAAAATCTACGTTATCGATTTTTTCTTTTGTAGCTCCGGTGAATGCATGGTCTAATTGCTCAAACCCAATTAAGGAAAGAATTGCTTGTTGTTCCGTTAGTTTGCGAACAATTTCTAGCTGCCTTGCATCACCGCCGATAACCGCGATTTTCATCCCTTTCAGCATGAATATGTCACCTTCTTTTTTTTAAAGATCCTGTTTTTTCATAGCTCGCTACTTCAACATCTTATGTGATTACTCAATATTAGGTGAGTTGTTTCTAGGAATTCCTCCAAAAGAAGGATTTCTTCTCTATATAGAACGAATTACTAATAGGAAAGAGATGAATAAGTTCCTTTTTTCTAATATCTTTTCATCGGATTAGTAAATAAATGGAAGTTTAATAATCTGAGTTGATGGAGCAGAGGACATTTGTCTCCTGTGGGAAAAGGTTAGGTGCACAAAAAAACTAGGAGTCAGAAGTAAATTCTGTTCCTAGTTCTTTGTTATAATATGTAACTTTTTATTGAAGTGCTTTTGGCAGTTGTCCATCTGGGCTGATTAGGGAGACGGAGAATGTGTCAGTGAAGATAGCATTTGCCATTTGATCGACATCTTCTTTTGTAACTCGGTCGATGTCTGCAATGATATCATCCAGTGAGCGATGCTTGCCTAGTAATAATTCGTTTTTCCCATTTCTGCTCATTCGGCTATTTGTGCTCTCTAAGCTTAGCATTAAGCTTCCTTTTAATTGTTCCTTGCTATTTGTCAATTCTTTTTCCGTAATACCTTCTTTTTTCAAAGTTGCAAGGGTATTTTGGATGGTCTCAAATAATTCATCAAGCTGTTTTGCTCCAGTACCGCCGTAAATTGTTACTATTCCACTATCCTGGTAAGCAGAATGATAAGAGAAAACAGAGTAAGCTAAGCCTTTTTGCTCACGAACATCTTGGAATAATCTGCTGCTCATACTGCCGCCAAGAATATTGTTTAAGGAAACAAGTGTATACATTTTCTCATCGCCCACCTGTAAACCATTGAACCCTAAGCAAAGATGTGCTTGTTCTGTTTCTTTTTTCCTAGATAAATTATTTGCATGGAAAGAAGGTTTTACTAGCTCTATTTCTGATTTACCTGCTTCATATGTTCCAAAGTACTTTTCTACCTCTGAAATAAACGTTTCTGTAATATTACCAGCAATCGAAATAACCGTATTTTCCGGTGTATAGTGATTAAACATATACTCTCTTAACGTATCACCATTAAAGGTAGCGAGCGTCTCCTCTGTACCTAAAATTGGATAGCCTAATGGATGTTTAGCATAGATTGCCTGACTCAATAAATCATGGACAATATCATCAGGTGTATCATCATACATTTTAATTTCTTCACAAACTACATTTTTCTCTTTCTTTAACTCTTCTTCGTCAAAAGTAGAGTTAAAATACATATCTGCTAATACTTCTAACGCCATATCAGCATGTGTATCCAACACTTTTGCATAATAGCAAGTATATTCC
>NZ_DALZDK010000011.1:99598-118464 GCF_031978665.1 Niallia sp.
AATGATTCTGCAATTTCTCTTGCACTGCGTGTTTTTGTTCCTTTAAAAAACATATGCTCTAAAAAATGAGATACCCCATTATTTTTTTCATCCTCTTTCCGAGACCCTGTGCCAATCCATACGCCAATAGCAACAGAGCGAACGGTCGGTATGTTTTCCAATACGATTCTTACTCCATTTTGGCAAGTATATCTTTTGATCAATTATGTTCCTCCTGTTCTTCTACCAAGTTGTAAAAAATAGTTGCGACTGCTAGTATATCTTATTCCTCTTATTTTTTCCAAAACATTGTTTGATTATAATCATAACATATGCAGGTTTAAAATATGAAATAACGATTACTTCCCTTTATAAGGGACATGGTATGTTGATTCTTCTTTATGAAACTTGTTGAAATCCCTTTCCATGTTTTTTAGCAGGGAAACTTCTTCGGAAATATTGCTGCAGACGCTCCCAGTTCCTTCATTCCCACAGAAGTTAAAGCTTACACTTCAATCAACATAAATATACATAATAATGAAGCAAACAACCCTTACAAACCGTTTTTCTTCTTATAGAATACTATAAGATGGAACGAAGTACTATTTTTTTGTATTAACGCTTTCTCTTTCTTCACTAAGCATGTCACTGACTGTATCGATTTTATACCCTTTATTCTCAATTTCAATAATTAATCGCTCAAGACTATTTGTCGTCACTTCGGTTGGATGCATGAGGATTAGAGCTCCATTATGGATTTTTCCGAGAACTCTTTTAAGCAATGTATCAGGGCTTGGTTTTTGCCAATCAATCGTATCTACAGACCATATTACTGTTTTAAGCTTCTGCTGATCCGCAATTTTCACTACTTCATTATTAAAATAACCGCTTGGTGGTGCCAACAAAGTTACTTGCTCGCCTGTTGTTGCTTCTATTACATCATTTGTTTTTACTATTTCCTCATGAATTTTGCTGCTACTTATTTTACTCATATCAGGGTGCGTATAGGAATGATTTCCGAGTTCATGACCAGCTTCTGCAATCATTTTTGCAAGGTCGGGGTTTTTTTGGACCCATCTCCCCTCCATGAAAAAGCTTGCCTTTACATGATGTTTTTTCAATGTTGCTAAAATATCAGGCAGAAACTCGTTCCCCCATGCCACATTTATTATGAAGCTTACCGTCTCTTTGTCTGGATTCCCTTTATAAATGGGGGCAGGTGGTAAGTCAGCTAATGTAATTTGGGGCTTCACTTGCTGAAAGACTAGTTTTTGTTCAGCAAATTTCTTCTGTTTTTTCATCTTTTTATATGATGCATCTACATTGACCTTTAGTCCATTTAATCCAGGAATTGCTTTCCATACAGGATCTAATTTTGCATCAATCGGTTTCTTTTCATATTCCTTTGCTTTATCACTAATGGTTGTATATAAGGAATCTGCTGTTACTGCGACTGAATTTTCTTGTAATGTACTAACATATGTATTAGCTAAAGGATTATTAACTAGAAACCAAGATATAGCAAGAATCCCTACTAGTGCAATTACTTTCTTCATCACCTTTTCCCCTCCTAATTACTACAGTATGATAATAAAGGACAAGGTAGAACGCGAAAATATAGACAATAGCTTATCCTTATTCCCTATTATTTTGGTTCAAGATGGCTTTTTTCATTCCATAAAAAAAGATGACGGATAAAAACTATTAACAGTTTTTATCCATCATCTTTTTATTTCATACTTTAATTAGTTTTTAGCATTCTCTGCTTGTTCTTTTTGTTCTTTCAAAACGGCTTTACGTGATAAATTTACTCTACCTTGTTTATCGATTTCCGTAACTTTCACAAGGATTTCATCACCGATTGCAACAACATCTTCTACTTTGCCAATTCTTTCTTCAGCAAGCTCTGAAATATGAACAAGTCCGTCTTTACCATTAAAGATTTCAACGAAGCAACCGAATTTCTCGATTCGTTTTACTTTACCAAGATACATTTCTCCGACTACTACTTCACGGACAATATCTTCAATAATTTTTTTGGCTTTTGCATTCATCTCATCATCAACAGAAGAAATGAATACTGTACCATCTTGTTCGATATCGATTTTAACGCCAGTTTCTTCAATGATTTTATTGATTTGTTTACCGCTTGGTCCAATAACATCACGAATTTTGTCTGGATTAATAGACATCATTAAGATTTTTGGTGCATAAGAAGACAATGCTTCTCTCGGTGTATTGATCGTTGCCATCATGGATTCAAGAATCTGCATACGACCAATTTTCGCTTGTTGTAATGCCTCTTCTAAAATTTCACGAGATAATCCGTCAATTTTAATGTCCATTTGAAGTGCCGTTACCCCTTTAGAAGTACCAGCTACTTTAAAGTCCATATCACCTAAATGATCTTCCATCCCTTGAATATCTGTTAAAATACTATAATATTCTCCAGATTTAATAAGTCCCATCGCAATACCTGCAACAGGCGCTTTAATAGGCACCCCAGCATCCATCATTGCAAGTGTACTTGCACAAATACTAGCCTGAGAAGTAGAACCATTTGATTCTAATACTTCTGATACAAGGCGAATCGTATATGGGAAGTCTTTTTCTGAAGGGATAATTGGTTCTAACGCTCTTTCCCCTAAAGCACCATGGCCGATTTCTCTTCGTCCAGGTCCACGCATTGGTCCAGTTTCACCAACACTGAAATTCGGGAAATTATAATGATGCATAAAACGTTTCTCTTCTTCTACACCAAGACCGTCCAATATTTGTACATCCCCTAAAGCGCCTAATGTACAAATGCTTAATGCTTGAGTTTGTCCACGAGTGAATAGACCAGAACCATGTGTTCTTGGTAATAAATGAACTTCAGAAGATAGTGGGCGGATTTCTTCTAATCCACGTCCATCTGGGCGAACCTTGTCTTCTGTAATTAAACGGCGAACTTCATTTTTTACTAATTTATCTAAAATTGCTTTCACTTGCTTTAAGTCTTCTTCTTCTGTTTCTTCTGCTTCATATTTCGCTAGAACAGAATTTTTCACTTCTTTAATAGCAGCTTCACGAGCGTGCTTCTCTTGTACACGAATCGCATCTAGCATTTCGCTTTCACATAATGCACGAACGTCCGCTTCGATGTCCTTATCTAATACATACAGAACAACTTCTGTCTTTTCTTTGCCAATCTCTTCAGCAATTTTTTCTTGGAAAGCGATTAGGCGTTTAATTTCATCATGACCAAACATAATTGCTTCAAGCATTACTTCTTCTGGTACTTCATCTGCACCAGCTTCAACCATGTTAATTGCATCCTTTGTTCCTGCAACTGCAAGGTTAATATCACTTTTCTCTGCTTGCTCTACTGTTGGATTGATGACAAATTCGCCATCGATTCTTCCAACATAAACACCAGCGATTGGTCCGCCAAATGGTATGTCAGAAACAGATAATGCTAGTGATGACCCAAACATTGCTGCCATTTCAGATGTACAATCTTGATCCACACTCATTACTAAGCTGACTACTTGTACTTCATTACGGAATCCATCAGCAAATAATGGTCGGATTGGTCTATCGATTAAGCGGCTTGCAAGAATTGCTCTTTCACTTGGACGTCCTTCTCTTTTGATGAAGCCACCTGGAATTTTACCCACTGCATACAGGCGTTCTTCATAGTTTACTGTTAATGGAAAGAAGTCTAAGTTTTTCGGTTCTTTTGAAGCAGTCGCTGTGCTTAATACAGCAGTATCACCATATCGTACGAGCACTGCACCATTTGCTTGTTTTGCTAATTGTCCAATTTCGACTGTAAGCTTTCTTCCAGCCCAGTCAATGGAATAGACATGCTTATCTTGTCCCATTCATAAACCCCTCTCTACTCATTCACTTCATGGAGGTTTCCGGCTAAAAGTACTACCTAAAACCTACGTTTTCTTATAAAATAAAGAATACTATCCTTCCATTTCTCTTCTACTAGTATACACATTTTATGTAACTAAAAAACGAAATTAATTTATGTAATCTATAGAAACCATATGTTAGATTCGCATTTATTTACAATAAAAAAGCGGGAAAAAATATCCCGCTTTTTTAACTATCTACGTAAACCAAGTTTGTTAATTAAAACACGGTAACGTTGAACGTCTTTATTACGTAGGTAAGTTAAAAGATTACGACGTCTACCTACCATTTTCAAAAGACCACGACGTGAGTGATGATCCTTTTTATGTGTACGTAAATGTTCATTCAAGTTATTGATTGACTCAGTAAGGACAGCGATTTGAACTTCTGGAGATCCAGTATCGTTCTCATGCATTTTGTACTCATTGATAAGTTCGTTTTTACGTTCTTGAGTGATTGCCATCCTGTTTCACCTCCTAATTCTATTTCACTTATCCCCAATTTCCGAGCAAAACGTTGGTGATTCGATTTGCCAAGCAAAGGTTGTTTTTAGTACGTATTTAAGAATACCTGTTTTCTTGTGAAAAATCAAGACAAAAGCTATTATTTTTAAAAATAACGAAATACCATAACAAATAGTTTTGCAAAAAGTTAGTACTAATAGATGCCGCAGGCTTGAACATCAGTTTTGATTCTATAAAATCAATTAAAAAGCTAACTAACATTTACAATTACTAGTTTCTTTCAAACTTACTGTGCGGAATATATAATAGTATTTCCATCTTTTCTCTGAATTATTCTAGTATTTTTTACGTTTATTGCGCTTTATCATAGAAATATTGTAAAGCGGTTTGCTTATCTTTTTCTATTTGGGCTACTAATTCGTCGATTCCATTGAATTTTTGTTCGCTTCTTATGCGCTTATGCCATTCTACTGTAACGGAATGACCATAAATATCTTGATGGAAGTCGAATATATGGACTTCGATGCTAGCTGTTTTGTCCTCTGGATGGAAGGTTGGTTTCGTGCCTAAATTACATACTCCTTCATGCCACTTTCCATTTACAAATAAGCGGACAGCATATACACCGAGTGGCGGCAAAATAACATCATTCGATTGTTTCACATTTGCCGTTGGAAAACCAATTGTTCTTCCACGCTTGTCTCCATGAATAACGGTGCCTTTTACCGAATAATATCTTCCTAATAAGGCAGGAACTTTTTCCATATCCCCATTATTGATGAGGGAACGAATTAATGTGGAACTTACTTTTTCCCCTCCAAAGGTTTCTTTCCCAATGATAGTTGTTTCGTATTGTCCCCGGGAATGTTCAGAAAGGGTTTCGGCAGTCCCTTGCGCTTTCTTGCCATACGTATAATCAAACCCTGCTACAACATGCTTTACATTTAAGCCAATTAAATACGTATCAACGAATGCTTGAGGTGGTAAACTAGCAAATTCAATCGTGAAATCAACAATAAATAAATAATCAATTCCCAATTTTGCTAATTGTTCAACCTTTGATTCAAAAGAGGTTAAGTAATCTATCTTTTTCGTTTTCCCACCAAGCACAATAGAAGGATGGGGATCAAATGTCATAACAGCACTGCTCCAGCCATTTTGATCGGCTACTCTTTTTGCTTCGCCAATTACTTTTTGATGGCCAAGATGCACACCGTCAAATGAACCTAACGCGATGGAAATTGGCGGATAATCATGCTCTTTATTTCGTTCTGAATGATTTATTCTAACTATCTTCACTACGCTACTCACCTTTTCTAGCTCAAATTTCTTTATCCTTTTTGTCACACTTTACAAGGTGTGCGAAGCATTGATTCATTACTCCAAGATTTTTAATATTTTGGATGGTTTTATTAATCCTTTTTTGGTTGGATGCTGAACATATATCGCTAACGCTTCACCAGATGTTTTTTGAATGACAATTGGCTCCTTTTCATCCAATAAATGACCAGGAGCTTCTAATACCGTTCCGTTTCGTACCTTCATAGCTAATGTATCATTTATTTCATATTTCGGCAAATGTAAAAGCGCGTCTTCAATCGGGTAAATAAACTTGTCAAGAACCCCTTTTTCTACATATTCTTCAAGCTCTTCAAAAGTTACACATTCTTTCTCCGTGAATGTTGCAGAACGAGTTCTAGATAAGTCTGACATATGAGCAGGATACCCTAATTTTTCTCCTATCATCACAGCAAGCGTTCTAATATATGTTCCCTTACTGCAGCTTACTTTAAAACGAAAGGATACGGTATCACCCTTTAGTGCCTTCCATTCCTCTATTAATTCCAATGCATAAATGGTCACTTGTCTTGAAGGTCGTTCAATCACTAATCCTTGTCTTGCATATTCATATAGTCTTTTTCCATTTACTTTAACAGCAGAATACATCGGCGGTGTTTGCGTAATTGTACCTGTTAATTCTTGTAATATCGCTTCTATTTTATCTCTAGTAATGATTTCTGTTACGTTTTTTTCCTCTACTTTTTCTCCAGAACGGTCCTCCGTTGTAGTAGAGTAACCAATTGTTACTTCCCCTACGTATTCTTTGCCTGCATCTGTTATATATTCAGCTATTTTCGTTGCTCTCCCTAAACAAATCGGCAATACACCCGTTACATCTGGATCCAATGTCCCAGTATGACCAATTCTTTTCATATGTAAGATCTTACGTAAACGAAAAACACAATCATGTGAAGTAAGCCCCTTCGGCTTCCATAGCGGTAAAATCCCTTCCATATACCTCATCCTTTATTCATTTATAAATTAAATAATTAATGCGAAAATAAATTTTGCTCTTTCTAGTAATGTCATTTAAAATTCTGAGTTGATTGTAGTGGAGGGAACTTGACTCCTGCGGGAGATGAGGGAAATGAGAGACCCCACAGGCAAAGCCGAGGAGGCTCGCATCCCTCCCCGCGGAAAGCAAGTTCCTGGAACGGAAATCAACGGGCTTTGTTCGAAAGTTAACTTTATTTAAGCCTCTATAAAAAAACTCCTACCGTCCCATATCCATAACCATTATGGAAAAAGTCCGATAGGAGCATACTTATTTCTACATCTTATCTTTCGTCGTTACTAGACGGATTTTCTTTTGCGATTTGATGCAATAATGTATCAATTCTATTTCCGTAATCTATCGACTCATCAAATTCAAAAGTAATTTCAGGAGTTTTGCGTAAACGAATTCGTTGTCCAATTTCTGAACGGATAAAGCCTTTCGCTTTCGCCAACCCTTTTAGCGTATTTTCACGTTGTTCTTGATCTCCAAGTACGGAAATATACACGGTCGCTTGTTGAAGGTCACCAGTAACGTTAACATCTGTTACCGTTACGAATCCGATGCGAGGATCTTTTATCTTACGACTGATAATCTCGCCCAATTCCTTCTTCATTTGTTCACCAACACGATTTGGTCTTAGACTCATCGCGCAATTCACCTCATTTTATTAAAGCCATTCTATATCTGTCAATGTTCTCTCAATTTCAGGGAAAGAATCAATAAATTGCTGAGCTTGCTGCAGCACACCTTCAACTGAAACGCGTGCAGAAGCAACCGTAACAATAGCAAGCTTTGTTCTTTGCCAAGTATCTTGAAAGTCAACCTCTGAAATAGAGATATTAAATTTTTGCTTTAAGCGGGTCATAATTCTTTGCAGAACTGCCCGCTTTTCTTTTAATGAGTGGGCATCATAAATGATGCATTCCACTGTCATTAAACCGATTATCATTTACGCTCAATTTCTTCCATTACATATGCTTCGATAATATCGCCTTCTTTAACATCGTTAAAGTTTTTGATTGTGATACCACACTCGTAGCCTTGAGCTACTTCTTTAGCGTCGTCTTTGAAGCGTTTTAATGCATCGATTTCGCCTTCGAAAATTACAATACCATCACGGATTAAACGGATTCCGCTGTCTCTTGTAATTTTTCCGTCTGTTACATATGAACCGGCAATTGTTCCGATTTTCGAAACTTTGAATGTTTGACGAATTTCAGCCTGACCAATAATTTTTTCTTGGAATTCAGGATCAAGCATTCCTTTCATCGCAGCTTCAATTTCTTCAATTACTTTATAGATAATACGGTGTAATCGTACATCTACTTCCTCTGCATCTGCAGCTCTTTTTGCATTTACATCAGGACGTACGTTAAATCCGATTACAATCGCATTTGATGCTGCTGCAAGTGTAATATCTGATTCATTAATTGCCCCAACACCAGTATGAATGATTTTAACGTTTACGCCTTCTACTTCAATTTTATAAAGAGCGGCTGCTAACGCTTCTGCTGAACCTTGAACATCGGCTTTAAGAACGATATTAATATCTTTCATTTCCCCTTGTTTCATATGTTCAAACAGATTATCAAGACTGATTCTTGTTTTCTCTGATCTTTGTGCTTGAATTGCTTGTGTAGAACGAGCTTCTCCCACTTGTCTTGCTGTTTTCTCATCATTGAAGACAACAAAGCGATCACCAGCTTGTGGAACCTCATTTAAACCAGTAATTTCAACAGGCGTAGATGGTCCAGCTGATTTTACACGTCTACCTAAATCGTTAACCATTGCACGAACACGACCAAATGTATTACCAACTACAATTGGATCTCCAATGCGCAATGTTCCATTTTGGACAAGTAAAGTTGCTACAGAACCTTTACCTTTATCTAACTCTGCTTCAATAACCGTTCCAACCGCGTTTCGGCTTGGATTTGCTTTATATTCTTCTACTTCACTTACTAATAGAATCATTTCAAGTAAGGAATCAATACCTTCTCCTGTTAATGCGGAAAGTGGTACAAAGATAGTTTCCCCACCCCAAGCTTCCGGTACTAATCCATGTTCTGTTAATTCCTGCATTACTCGATCAGGATTTGCTGTTGGTTTATCCATTTTATTGACTGCAACAATAATTGGAACCTCAGCAGCCTTCGCATGGTTGATTGCTTCGACTGTTTGTGGCATAACACCATCATCAGCAGCTACAACAAGAATTGTTATATCAGTGATTTTTGCACCACGTGCACGCATTGTTGTAAAGGCTGCGTGTCCTGGTGTATCAAGGAATGTAATCTTCTTGCCATTTTCTTCAATTTGATATGCACCGATATGCTGTGTAATACCACCAGCTTCTCCTGCTGTTACTTTTGTATTACGAATACTGTCAAGCAATGTTGTTTTTCCGTGGTCAACGTGTCCCATAATTGTAACAACAGATGGACGCTCTACTAATTCTGCATTTTCATCATCTGCAAAGTAAACTTCTAGGTCTGTTGTATCGATTTTAATTTCTTCTTCAACTTCAACCCCGTAATCCGTACAGATTAACTCGATTGCATCTTTATCTAATTCTTGGTTGATTGTTGCCATTACACCAAGAAGGAATAATTTTTTGATGATTTCAGATGGTTCACGATGCAATTTTTTTGCTAATTCAGCAACGGTTAAAGACTCACTGAATGTAATTTTTTCCGGTAATTCTTTTTCCTTTTTCGGTGCAGGTGGCACTACTGGAGCAGCATTTTGCTTCCCTTTACGGTTGTTGTTTCTATTTTTATTATTATTGTTATTATTGTTGTTGTTTTTTGGTTTATTAAACCCTGGTTTATTATCTTTAGTATTTTTCACAGATTGATTTACTTTCCCCTTTTCAGCCATTTCATCGCTTTCTTTTTCATACTCGTCTGCGATATTTTTAGCAGCCGATTTTTGAGCCGGTGCTTTTGGCTTATTTTCTTCGTTCTTTTTATTATATACACTATCTAATTTTTTTATTGTGTCCTCTTCCAATGTTGTCATATGGTTTGAGACTTCTACGTTCATCTCTTTTAATTTAGCAATAACATCCTTGCTTGAAATGTTATATTGTTTTGCGTATTCATATACTCGCACTTTACTCATCATTTCACCCCCGCTAGAATTAATCGAGCAGCGTTAAAAGTTTTTTTGCAAATCCATTATCCAAAACAGCGACAACCACTCGTTCCTCTTTCCCTATTGCTTTCCCTAGGATTTCCCTATTTGAAACAAGCTTTACTGGTACTTTATAGGAACGGCATTTATCTGTGATTTTCTTTGTCGTGTTTTGTGACGCATCTTCCGACAATAATATTAGCTTTGCATTACCGCTTCTAATTTCTTTTACGGTCAATTCCTCACCTGAGGTTATTTTCCGCGCTCGATTTGCTAAGCCAAGTAATGACATCCACTTGTTATCGTTCATTTGGATTGTCTTTGCTCCTTATCTATTAGTTCTAACAGCTCTTCATAGACGGAATCATCTACTGTAACTTCTAGCTGATTAGAAAGAATATTCTTCTTCTTGGCTAATAGTACTGCTTCTCTATCCAATGAAAGGTATGCTCCACGACCGGATTTTTTCCCTGTTAAATCGACGGATACATCCCCTTCTTTGGAACGAACGATGCGAACTAATTCTTTTTTCGGCTTCATTTCACCGGTAGCAACACATTTACGCATTGGTACTTTTCTTGGTTTGTTCACAAACATTCACCTCAGATCTCGAAATCTTCCGTGTTTAAACGGAAATCATCCTCTTCTTCACCCACATCATCAAATTTAATTAATGAGTTTTCTGTTGGATAAATTCCAGCTTCTCTTGCTTCTGATTCAGATTTGATATCAATTTTCCAGCCTGTAAGCTTTGCTGCTAAGCGCGCATTTTGTCCTCTCTTACCGATTGCTAATGACAATTGATAATCTGGAACAATAACCGTTGTTGCTTTGTCTTCTTCATTCACCATTACTTCTAATACTTTTGAAGGACTTAAAGCATTTGCGACGAATACTGTCGGATCACTAGACCACTTAACAATATCGATCTTTTCCCCTTTTAACTCATTCACAATCGTCTGTACACGAGTTCCTTTAGGACCAACGCATGAACCTACCGGATCTACTTCTTCGTTATCAGAATGAACGGAAATCTTGGAACGATCTCCCGCTTCACGAGCAACTGATTTAATTTCAACTGTGCCATCATAAATTTCTGGCACTTCCATCTCAAATAATCTTTTTAGTAAACCAGGATGCGTTCTCGAAACAAAGATTTGTGGACCTTTTGTTGTCTTTTCCACTTTTGTTAAGAACACTTTGATTCGATCATGTGGTTTATAATGCTCATTCGGCATTTGCTCATTTGTTGGCAAGATTGCTTCAATTTTGCCTAAACTTACGTAAATAAATTTACTGTCTTGGCGTTGAACAATCCCCGTCATGATATCTTCTTCGCGATCGATAAATTCGGAATAAATAATTCCTCTTTCCGCCTCGCGAACTCTTTGTGTTACTACTTGTTTAGCTGTTTGAGCAGCAATACGCCCAAAATCTTTTGGTGTAACTTCAAGTTCTACAACATCTTCTACTTCATAGTTCGGATTAATTTTTTGTGCATCTTCCAAAGAAATTTCAAGACGTGGATCAAATACTTCATCTACCACTTCTTTTCTAGCAAACACACGCATAGAACCTGCACCTAAATTTAAATCGATTCGTACGTTTTGTGCTTGGTTAAAATTTCGACGATAAGCAGAGATCAAAGCTGCTTCAATTGCATCCATGATCACTTCTCGCGATATTCCTTTTTCTTTTTCAAGTAACACTAGAGCATCAACTAATTCACTGCTCATGAGCGTGTATCCCCCTTTATTCTCTATTATAAATAATAAGCTGACCGTAAAGTAACGAAGCTTTTTCTAAAGCTTCTTTAAGGTCTTTATAAAATATCAAAAAGTAACTGCAAGCCTTGCTTTTGCAACCTTTTCGTATGGTATCTCAATCATTTTCTTTCTCGTCTTAATTTTCACTTCGACTGTCACTGTTTTGCCATCAAAAGCAGTTAAGATTCCTTCGAAGGTTTTTTCCTTTTCAATTGGTTCATATGTTTTAATATGAACATTTTTCCCAATCGCTTTTTCGAAATCTTTGTCTTTTTTCAATGGTCGTTCTGCTCCAGGTGAAGAAACCTCTAGAAAGTAGTTTTCTGAAATCGGGTCGACTTCATCTAACTTTTCACTCAGTTTTTCACTAACGACTGCACATTCATCAATATCCACACCAGTTTCTTTGTCTATATACACACGTAAAAACCAGTTTGGTCCCTCTTTTACATATTCGACATCTACTAATTCTAAATGTAGTTCATCTAAAATGGGATGTACCATTTCTTCCACTATTTGTGTTACTTTGCTCAACATTTTTCCCTCCTTAAGCAAGGAACCTTATTATGTTTTTAGAGTCAACTTAGCAAACTAAAATATGTACACTTGTTGCTCATCCACCAAATTAGTGCGATACCATTCGCTAATTTGTTTCATATAGAAAAAACCCTAATACAAACAGGAAAGAGTGGGTTGCCCCACTCTCCATTCGCGAAAGTTATTCTTAGTATTTCCAATTAAACTATACCATAACCGCTTCATTTATGCAAATGAAAGTCCGTTGCTTCAACGTTTCTTCCTATTTCTAAATACATTTTTAGAATAAGGAAAGCTGGTTTTGATCTGGCATATCAGCTAAGCATCCGTGATTGTCAAGATATTGCATAATCGTTTTGGAAACTTTTCCGCGTTGCTGTAGATCCTCTTTCGATAAAAATTCCCCATTTTTTCTTGCTTCGACAATATTAATCGCAGCATTCGTTCCTAATCCGGGGATACTGTTAAATGGCGGAATAAGAGAGTTCCCTTCAATAATAAATTCAGTAGCACTGGATTTATATAAATCGACCTTCTTAAAGGAATAGCCTCTTTCTACCATTTCAAAAGCTAGCTCCATTACGGTTAACAAGTTCTTCTCTTTTGTTGATGCATCCAACCCTTTTGAACTAATATCATCTATTACTGCTTTAATACTATGGGAGCCTTTCACCATTGCATCAACATCAAAATCATCTGCACGAACAGTGAAATAAGCAGCGTAATAAAGCAATGCATGATGCACTTTGAAATAGGCAATTCTCACTGCCATTAAGACATAGGCAGCGGCATGCGCCTTAGGGAACATATATTTTATCTTTTTACAAGAATCAATATACCATTCAGGTACTTCGTTCTTTCTCATTTCTTCTTCCATCTCATCTGATAGACCTTTCCCTTTACGAACGCTTTCCATGATTTTGAAAGCGAAACTTGGTTCTAATCCTTGATAGATGAGGTAAACCATAATGTCATCACGACATCCGATAACTTCACTTAAATTACAAATATTATTATGAATAAGTTCTTGAGCATTTCCTAACCAAACATCCGTACCGTGAGATAGACCAGAAATCTGTACTAATTCAGAAAAGGTTGTTGGCTTTGTATCTTCTAGCATTTGTCGAACAAATTTTGTTCCAAACTCAGGAATACCAAATGTACCAGTTTTACAATAAATTTGTTCTGGTGTTACTCCAAGGGACTCAGTCCCACTAAAAATTTTCATTACTTCAGGATCATCTGTCGGAATCGTCTTCGGATCGATACCACTTAAATCTTGAAGCATTCTGATAACAGTCGGATCATCGTGCCCTAGTATATCTAGCTTTAGAACATTATCATGGATGGAATGGAAATCAAAATGGGTTGTTTTCCATTCAGAATTCCGATCATCCGCTGGAAATTGAATTGGCGTAAAATCATATACATCCATATAATCTGGAATAACAATGATACCCCCTGGATGCTGTCCAGTTGTACGTTTAACACCTGTACATCCAGATGCTAATCGGTCGATTTCCGCTCCGCGAATTTGCAGATTATTATCGTTTTGATATGCCTTAACATAGCCATATGCCGTTTTATCAGCAACAGTACCAATTGTTCCTGCACGGTACACATACTCTTCACCGAATAGTACTTTTGTGTAGTTATGTGCCGTTGGTTGATATTCTCCGGAAAAATATGGCAATAGGTAAGCCTTTGATGTCATCTCTAGCTTTTCCCCTGCCCCACACCGCACGTGACCCTTTCGGTGTCATACGGCGCTCTATCGTCTTTATATTTACGATAATTTAAACCACTAACGCTTGGAGTCCTACAACCTTGCGTAGTGTATTGAGTTTCTTTAATTCTTTGGCGTCTAGTGTATTGACATGATAATAGTTTGACCAATTGTTCTTCTTCCAGTGTTCCTTTTCAAGTTACGATAAGCGAGCAGAATATTTTCTTCTGAGATGATTAAATCGTACAGCTTTTTAAAATATTTTCCACTTTTACTTTCAGCACCGGTTCTGTTATCATTCATTGTTGATTATCTTGTAGGTATGAGAAATTATAGGTGGAAAATTTCCGGCTAATGTCTATAAAACGAGCATAAGTAGCAGATATAAGCGGAGATATTCCGGATAAATGCTCTAAATAAGACAAAAAACAAAGATTTGGAGAAGATAAACGGAAAAACTCCCCTTAATTTTAAGAAAATATGGATATTTCCTAATTTAAGCGTAATTTCACCTGTTATTTATCATAAACATTACAATCAACAATCAGCTATAACAAAGCCTCAGCATAAAAATCGTCAAATGTTTCTTGAACATTAAAGTATTCTTAATTTCTTAGCTTTTGAACCATTAAGTCAGCCAACTAATCACCTCCAAGAAAGGCTTTCGTTTCTATTTAGTCATACAAGAATACTGACTTGTGTAGGATTTGTATCGTAAAAGACGACTTAAGCCCTTCCCTCAGAACTGTTTTTCCCTCGGACCTATTCAGTATATTTGGTCGTCATCAGCAGTTCCTACAATCGGTACTACGGCTTTACTGCCACTTCGACAAATCTTCATTGTACTCAAGCTGAGCTTTTTGAAGAACGACTTTCAATCGGTGTGTAATCACCTCAAGTCTCCGAAGCTTCCCACGTTCCGTTAACTCTATCTATACATACTTCCGTAGGTTTCCTCTAAACTCCGTCTAGCTTGATAGCTCCTATAAAGCTATATGGATTTTCATAACCTAACGTTTACTCATCCACACTAGAAAGTCCTATTAGGACCCCTAAGCATTTCTACTTAGTGACATTCACGAAGAGTCAGTCGAGGATTCGTCCAGATAACTCTATCCATACTAACCATAGAAGTTTTGTAGACACCCGGCCTATCGTTTACAACCCTATTAGGGTCTTGCCTCACCAATATGTGTTAGGGTAAACTTCAGCCGACTTTAGCGGGCTTCAAACGAGTTCAACTATTTACATTGTCTCCTTCGCTTGCCGCAGATTCAGTGAGTGTGTTTCAAGGCGTTACCCTATCATTCCACACTTTGAGTTAACAGTTCTCCTAGCAAAAGCTAGTGACCAATCTTTTCAATTGATAACGTGGCGCACTCAAATCAATATCGGGAACCTTATCTCCTTTAAATCCAAGGAAGGTTTCAAACGGAATATCATGGCCATCTTTCTTCAGGCGAGCCCCACAATTTGGGCAATTCTTGTCAGGCAAATCAAATCCAGAACCAACAGAACCATCATTAAAGAACTCCGAATATTTACATTCTGCGCATATATAATGAGGCGGAAGCGGATTAACCTCGGTTATCTCTGTCATTGTTGCAACAAAGGAAGAACCTACTGATCCACGGGAACCTACTAAATATCCATCATCTAATGATTTTTTCACGAGTTTATGCGAAATCAAATAAATAACGGCAAATCCATGTCCAATGATACTTTTCAGTTCTTTTTCTAAACGAGCTTCTACGATTTCAGGAAGTTCATCCCCGTAAATTCGTCTCGCCATTCCATAACTCATTTCACGCATTTCTTCTTCTGAGCCTTCAATTTTTGGTGTATAAAGATCATCCTTGATTGGTTTAATGACATCAATCATATCGGCTACTTTATTTGTATTTGTGACGACTATTTCCTTTGCCTTCTCTGGGCCGAGGAAACTGAAGCAGTCCAGCATTTCATTCGTTGTCCGGAAATGTACATCTGGAAGCTTATGGCGGTTCAGTGGATTCGCTCCACCTTGTGACCCAACCAAAATTTCTCGATAAATCTTATCATTGGGATTTTGATAATGAACATTTCCTGTTGCGACAACAGGAATGTCTAATTTATCGCCTAACTTTACGATATTACCGATTATTTCTTCTAACGCTTTTTCATCTTGCACTAGCTCCATTTCGATTAAATGAGCGTAAACCTCTTTTGGCATTACCTCTAAATAATCATAAAATGGAGCAATATCTTCTACTTCCTCAGGAGCCTTTTGCATCATCGCTTCAAAGACTTCCCCTTTATCGCAGGCTGAGCCTACTAGCAAACCTTCTCTATATTTTTGCAGTACAGATCTCGGAATACGAGGAACACGATAGAAGTAATTAATATGGGCAATTGATACGAGCTTAAATAGATTTTTTAAGCCAACCTCGGTTTGCGCAAGGACGGTACAGTGGTAAGGACGAGCTCTTTGGTATGCATTTCCCTGCCCCATATTATCATTTAATTGATTATGATTAAGAATTCCCTTTTCAGAAGCATCCTTCAGCATTTTCAAAGCAAGATACCCTGTCGCCTCTGCATCATAAATAGCGCGGTGATGCTGGGTTAATTCGATATCAAATTTCTTCGCTAACGTATTCAACCGGTGATTTTTCATTTCAGGATATAAGAATCTACCTAATTCCAACGTATCGATGACCGCATTTGTCGATTTTGGCAAACCAGCCTTCTGGTATCCGACATTTAAAAAACCAACGTCGAACGAAGCATTATGGGCAACTAAAATACTATCGCCTGTCCACTCTGCAAACTTTCGTAAAACGATATCAATTTCAGGTGCACTTTCTACCATATCATCAGTAATTCCCGTTAAATTAATGGTTGTGGCAGAAAGACGATGATGAGGATTCGCAAAGGACTCGAACCGATCAATGATTTCCCCATTATGAATCTTCACTGCTGCAAGCTCAATAATCGTGTTATACACGGCTGAAAGTCCTGTCGTCTCTACGTCGAACACAACATAGGTAGCATCCTCTAGCACAATATCCTTTGGATTATAGGCAATCGGAACTCCGTCGTCTACTAGATTCATTTCAACTCCGTAAAGAATTTTAACATCGTTTTTCTTTCCAGCACCAAATGCTTCTGGGAAAGATTGAGCAACAGCGTGATCTGTAATAGCAATCGCTTTATGCCCCCATTTTTTTGCTTGACCAACAAGGGTAGCTACCGATGAAACAGCATCCATTTGACTCATTGGGGTATGAAGATGTAACTCTACTCGTTTTTCATCCTCTTTAGCTGTATCTTTCCGCTCCACTGGCTTAATTTCATTTAAATCATTTCCAATCATCACTAAATCGCGAACGAATGTATCATTTTGAATGCTTCCACGTGCTCTAAGCCACATGCCCTTTTTGACTAATTGGAAAAGTGCTGCATCTTCTTTATCACGAGAGAACATTTTTACAAGAATAGAACTTGTGTAATCTGTTATTTTAAAGGTTAGAAGGGTTCGGCCACTGCGAAGCTCTTTCGTTTCTGCAAAAAAGACATATCCTTGAACGGTAACACGTCTCTCTTCATCTACTATCTCTTCCATGCGACGATAATCACTATCATCCTTAATCGTTAATCCAATTGTTAATGGACCACTTGGTATCGGTGAGTCTCCAGCTTCTTTCTCCGCTTCCATCTTTTGAATGTCTAGTAGAGCTTGCTTTCCTCTCTCCTCATCCTCTTTTTGTTTCGCAAGTAAAAATTGTTCATACTCTGAATTCGATTTTTCCTCTACTATCTCTGTATCTAAACTCATTGCTGGAAAGCCAAAATACTGATAGGCATCCGTAATCAAGCTAGCATATTTTCGTTTGATTGCTAAGCCTTCCATCTCATTTCTAACTTGGATAGTTAGCTTATTCCCATTAAATTGGGGTACTTGCTCATTTAATAGTTTTAATAACGGCGGCGAAATTCCTTGCATTTCTTCAATACAAGCTGACCAATAGTCACGAATTAATACATCTGTGACGATTCCATTTCTTACTCGAATATCATACGTAATGGTAGCAATATGTGAAAAGCTACTTTTTAACTTTGCAGTAAATAATTGATAGACTTGAAATGGAATGATATCGTCAAATAAAAAATGAAAATGCCATTTTTTGGACCGCTTTTCGACAACAATTTTTTCAATGCTGGCGTTGCGAAAATGGGAAACATATTGATCGTCCGTTAATTGCAATTGTTGCAGCAAAATCTGGAAACGATCTACTTTCCCCTGTATATCACTCATTTATGTCGCTCCTTCCAATCTTGCTAAAATCTATAAAAATTATTATAGCACAGAAAATCTGTTCTTTTACTTAATGCAGTTTAGCATACAATCGAATACACAAAAAGAAAAAGATTTAGCCAAGTGCTAAATCTTTTTCTTTTATCTTTTTCAAATTATCCCTCTACTTGCGTTAAACGAAGGATAGTTGCTACAAGTTCACTTTCATGAACTTCTAGCATTTCTCCTGTACTTCTTACTTTCACTTCGACAATTCCTTCAGATGCTTTTTTCCCAACTGTTATACGAATTGGTAAACCAATTAAATCAGAGTCAGCAAATTTTACACCCGCACGCTCTGCACGATCGTCTACTAATACATCTAAGCGATTAGCTTTTAATGCAGTATATAATTTATCTGTTAACTCATTTTGGGCATCATCTTTTGTATTCACCGTAATTAAATGAACATCAAATGGTGCTACAGCATTTGGCCATACAATTCCTCTTTCATCATTAAATTGCTCCACGATTGCTGCCATCGTTCTTGAAACACCAATTCCATAGCAACCCATAATAAGAGCTTGGCTTCTACCGTTTTCATCTAAATAAGTAGAACCCATTGCTTCACTATAACGAGTACCCAGCTTAAAGACATGACCTACTTCAATTCCTTTTGCAAACGTAATTGTGCCTTTTCCATCTGGTGAAAGGTCTCCTTCTTGGATAAAACGAAGAT
>NZ_DALZDK010000011.1:118474-119205 GCF_031978665.1 Niallia sp.
TGCATATTGATCGACAGCAAAATCTCGATCAGGGTTCACATTCACATAGTGGTAATGCTCTTCATTTGCCCCGCAAACACCATTAACAATTGCTTTCACAGCGTGGTCTGCAATTACTTCTACATCTTTTACGTTTATAGGTCCTAGTGAGCCAATCTTGCTTCCTAATACTTTTTCTGTATCAGCGTGATCTGCCAATTCTACCGCATTTGCCTCTAATAAGTTTTTCACCTTAATGTCGTTTACTTCATGGTCACCACGAACTAATACTAGAACAAATTTTTCATCTACTTTAAACAATAAAGACTTAATGCATTTTTCTGCTGCTACGTTTAAGAAAGCAGACACTTCTTCAATTGTTTTTTGCTCTTTTGTTTCCACTTTCTCTAAACCTTTTACAGGCTCGTCCGCTTTTTCATAAGCGTTAACAACAGGTGCCATTTCAATATTTGCCGCATAATTGGATTCTGTTGAATACGCAATAGTATCTTCTCCAACATCAGACAACACCATAAATTCATGGGTATCCTTCCCGCCCATTGCACCACTATCTGCGATAACCGCACGATAGTTTAAACCGCAGCGCTCGAAAATATTGCAATATGCTTGGAAAATAGCATCATAAACTTCTCCTAAGCTTTCATGAGAAGAATGGAAACTATATGCGTCCTTCATAATAAACTCTCTACCGCGTAAGATACCAAAACGTGGTCTTTTCTCATCTCTAAATT
>NZ_DALZDK010000012.1:0-693 GCF_031978665.1 Niallia sp.
AGAACCTTTCTCTGTTACCTTCGCATCCACTTTTTCTCCCAGACGGGCTTAGAGAGCCTTTCTCTATTACCTTCTCCCCTGCTTTTTCTCCCAATCGGGCTTAGAGTACCTCCCTCTGAAAAAAATCAAAAAACTGCAGACAACTAATAAAGCTCGCCTGCAGTTTCACACCATCTACTTCATCGCTTTTTCTTCCTCTTCATCTCTAACAGTTGATCTAAATGATTGTCACTCTCTATCTTTTCATTTACCGCCTTTGTCCTTTTCAGCGGCTTTGCTTGCTTCTCATTTGTTTCACTACTAGAATCCGGCTGTACATCTTTCTTTTTAGCAACAGGCGTCTCTTTCGGTGCTATTCTTTTCTTTTCCTTAGTAGCCATTCGAGCCCTTTGCTTCTTAACACTTTCCCTCTTTTCAAACACAGCAACTAATTTCACTGGCAATCCAAATCTTCTAATCGCTATTTCTATAAACAAGAGAAGAAAGCTGATTAGCAGCAGGACTTTGGTAATTTCCTGCTTTTGCTTAACCGGATTCTTTAATGGGCGAAACGCTTGTGATTCTTTCTCTAGCTGTGATCCCCCTGTTATCGCTAGAAGCTCATCTAGCTTTTCTTCATTTGCTCCTGTCATTAAATATTCGTCTGAATATGGGACAGTAAAGCCTGATTGGTAAACAGAAACGTTTCCATCC
>NZ_DALZDK010000012.1:703-2552 GCF_031978665.1 Niallia sp.
CCATCCTTGTCTGTTTGTTTGACATGAATAAAATAAAGACCGGGATCATTCCCAATATCCACCTCATACTTTCCAGGAGCAACCATTTTTGTATTTCCTTCCGCCACTTCTCCTCTTTCCGACAGTATAGTTGTTTCAATCGGAAGCATGGATAATTGATCTGCTGTAACACTTAGAAAAGTTCGGTCCTGCTCTTTTTCCACAGCTAATGAATATGCCTCAGAGTCGTACTGCGGCAAGGTGTTTGCGACCATTTTGGTGATAAAGCTGCTCCATTTGTTCCAACGAGCCCAGTCTCCTGCCCAAGCTCCATTCACGTCAGAAGTGAACGCAATCGTCTTACCTAAACCGTATTGCCATTCTGCTAAAATCGGGTCATCCTTTGTGCTCACGATCGGAACAGTGCTTTCTGATTTGGTAGTTGTTGCGATATAAGCATTCATTTCTGGTACACCTTCACTAAACAGAGAATCCCATCCATAGCCAGATTTTATTTGCGGATAAAACGGATTATCCTCTATATACGTTCTTGTTGCCATGACGGTTTCTCTTGATAAAATAGAAGGAATGACCGTAGAATCCTGTACATCATAAAAACGGCCCGCTCCGAGATCTGCTAATTCCTCTAAAAGATTCCGGTCTGCATCTGCGCCTAAAGCGACCGTTGACATCGTCACATTTTTCTTACTGCCATTATTAATTAATTCTTCATAATCATTATTCGTTGCAGACTGCCCATCTGTTAGTAAAATAATATGTTTTCTTTTTACATCTAAATCACTAATTTGATCATAAGCTTCCACTAACGAGCTATAAATTTCGGTGCCTCCACCAACTGGTACCGACCGGATTTTCTCCACTACTTCCTCCTTATTTTTCAAAGGCTCTGGCTCCACAATGACCCATGGCTTATCATCAAAAGCAATAAACCCTAAGGTATCTGTCTCTTGAAGCAGTTCAACCGATCTCGCTGCCGCTTCCTTCGCTAACGAAAATTTCTGCCCATCCATACTTCCAGAACGGTCTAGAACAATCATTAAAGCTAATGACGGCATTTCCTTTTTCCCTTTTATATCCATATCAACAGGTAGAAGCTTCTCGATAGGCGTTTGGAAATATCCACCTAATCCAAAGCTATTTTCCCCACCAGTCATAAGAAAACCGACGCCAAAGTCTTTAACACTTTTTTCAATAAGACTCATTTGATTTTCCGTAATATCAGTTGCCGCAATATTATTAAAGATAATCGACTGATAGTTCAAATAGCCAGAAAGTACGGTAGGAAGCTGAATCGATGAACGAACCTCCACCTTATATCCTGCTGCTTCCAAAGTTTGAACAAGTGCTTCATTCTGACTATTTTGCACTAATAAAATTTGCGGAATCGTTTTAACCATATTAACGACCTGAAGCTTGTTATTTTCAGCATATGCATCATTCTGCAATTCTACTTCCGCTTTATAGGTTACTAATCCAGCCTGTTTCAC
This sequence comes from Niallia sp., assembly GCF_031978665.1. Classification (NCBI taxonomy): domain Bacteria; kingdom Bacillati; phylum Bacillota; class Bacilli; order Caryophanales; family Bacillaceae; genus Niallia; species Niallia sp. Next base: position 2,191 of record NZ_DALZDK010000012.1, read on the forward strand.
TGGAAACTGAATAGGAATGATATTGGTTCCTTCTCTAATATTAATAGATGTTGAAATTATTTTATGATTATTTTCATAGAAATGAAGAATTCCTGTTTTTGCTACATTACTCTCAATCGTTACAGAAATTGATGCTTGTTCTCCTTCGTATAAAGTGGAAGGCACTTCTACTTCGGTAACGGCAGTATCTTCATATGATTGGGGATTGAGCAACACAGTATCTAATTCGATCGAGCGATTTTTCAGCAATTTTGCCGCTTCAGTAAGATTCCCCATTGTTTCATTTCCATCTGTAAACAGAATAATTCTTCCCCCGCTATTATTCGGAAAAACACTGCTGGCAAGATTAATCGCTCTTTCGA
>NZ_DALZDK010000012.1:2562-12080 GCF_031978665.1 Niallia sp.
CGTGTGATCTTTGCCAGTCTCCTCATCCCATTTTGGAAAACGCAGGCCTTCTTGTCCCATCATTTGCTCAATGATTGCTTTCTCTCCAAAGGAAAGAACACTATATTCATCTTTTTCTTTCTTAGTTTGCAAGCTTTTCTCCAACCAGTCGAGTTGCTGTTCTCCTGAATCTTGTACACTTGCACTGCGGTCCATTAGAAAAACAATGGGTGTTTCTTTTTGCGGCAGAACCACTTGTGGAATGGCAAGCGCAACAATTAATAGGAAGAAAATACAGCTTCTTAAAAAGAGAACAACATGTCTTTCCTTTCGATTCGCCATCGCTTTCGTCTGTTTCCAATATCGATAGAGAAAAAATGCGATAGGAAGGAAGATTAATAGAATGAATGGGTATTTAAACTCTATCTGCACGGCGATAAACCTCCCATTCCATACATAAAATGACGAAAGCAAGCACACATAAAAGGTACCAGAGCCATTCACTTTGCGTTTTTGTTAGCTGATTATCCTTTAATTGATCCTCATTTAGAATAAATGATTTTTGAGAAGCAATTGTTTTCTCCCGATCATCTAAATTCACGGAAAAATAGAGAAGCTCAGCATCATTCGTCAGCTGATAAACACCAGGTAGCTTCGGTGCCTGGAAGCCTTCTTCTCCCATCGAGAAAGAGCCTACTAATTGGTCATTTTCATCATAAATATCCCAATCTGCTGTTTGATTCGTTAGTTGAAGCGTTCTCGCTTCTAAAGGCTGAAAATCTCCAATATAATTGGACTGAGATGAAAGCCACTGATACATATTATATAAAAGAATCGGAAAACTTGGATGTAATGGCCAATCACTATCCTTTAAATCAAATTGCACAAGAATGGCTGGCTGATTATGTACGGTGCCTTTTTGAATTAATGGCAGTTCTCCACTTTTTACAATTGGTTTGACGCTTTCTGTCGTATACTTAGTAGCGCTCGCAATAAAAACATCCTTCATGTCTACATGTAACAGTAATTCATCCTCGCTTATATCTACTGCCGTTTGTAATTCTTCCTTTTTCCCATCCACAAAGAAGAAAACAAATGGACCTTCTATATTGTCTGGTAGTGTGGAACCAGATAAAAGGAAAATACTATCCTGTTTATTTAAAAAGTCCTCTTTGTCCTCCATTTGAATGACACGAAGACCAATCGCCTCAAACCCTTTTATCAAAAATGGGTTCATGTCATTATCTGTATATATCGTTGTTGCCTGTTTATTAAATACAGCTGTTTGTATATTATCGACTAAAAAATCATCTGTTACATCAATTTTGGCATTGTAATAGGATTTTTCGGGAAGATCATTTATCGCGACTATTTTTCTTTCTTTTGGCTGCAATTCGATCTCTTGTTGAAAAAGAACTGTTTTTTCACTTATAACCTGAAATGGCATTTTTTTGATAGAATCTGTCTGGTTTTCCACCATCGCGATTCCAGCTACTTTAGCATCATTTTTCGATACACCAAAAGATAAAACTGAAATATTTTCTTCCTTTACCTGTTCTTGATTATGTACGGTCACATAGAAGGAATCGATATTTTTCATGCTTTCCTTTACTACCCCGTCAGAAAAAATATGAATGGCACTCTTTCCCTCTTTCGCTAGACTCGCAGTTAGCTCTGTTGCACTTTGCCAGTCTTCATGGGTATAGGAAAGCTCTAAATCTTTAATCACAGCCCTTACTTTGCTTATATCTGACTCATTATTAAGTAGTATTTTTGGGTGATCATTTACCTCCAGTACCGTAACAGTTTGGTTTTGCTGGATGCCTTGAATCATTTCTACTGCCGCCCTTTTACTATCCTCTAATCGAGTGGAGTCATTTCCATTCGCTGCCATCGATGCCGATGTATCAAACAGTAAAATAATTTGCTCCCCCCGCGTCGTCTCTTTCGCAAAATATGGACCTACCAATGCCAGCATCAATAAAACGAAGCATAGAAGCTGCAGCCAGAACAAGACATTATTTTGCCATTTATGAAACCAAGAGGATGCCCTCATTTCCTTTAGAACCTCTTCCCAAAGTAAATTGGAGGGGATGATTTGTTTTGTATATTTTTTTCGAAAAAAATAAAATAGGATAAATACTACGATCAAAAATAGTAGCAAAAAATAGTAAGGATTTGCTAAATGCATTTTGTCTCTCCTTTTGCCTCTCTATGAAAACAGTATTATTGAACCAATCCAGCAAACGTTAGTTCTCGTAAAACAATCGTTTGTATATCCAGTTTATCGCTGACTTGACAATAACGAATCCCATGGGTCGCACATAGAATTTCTAGCTCCTGATTATGCTGATCAAGCCTGTTTTTATATAGATCCTTAATGGAAGAAGTAAGACTTACATCCACCATTTTTCCATTTTCACTATCGACTAATTGAATATCTCCAGATAAATTCGGATAAAGCTCGGTCTCACTTAGTAATTGAATCAACCATATTTGTTGGTTTCGATACTTTAACCGTTTAAAGCATTCTTCAAATAATGACAATTCTTCTAAACCATCTGTAATCAAAATAATCATTTGCCTTGGCGCTGTTATGGAACCAATTAATGATTGCGTAAAGCTTTCATTAATTGCCTGTTCACCAAATCCGACAATTTCATAAAAAGTTCTTTTATTATGAACCGATCCTTTACGATGAAAGGCAAGCTTTGTAGCAACCGCAGCAAAACTCAGCCGATCTTCATGGGAAAGCGTAATATAAGCCAAGCTTGCTGCTAATTCTCTTGCTAGCTCCCATTTTGAAGAGACTTGTTTCATCGAAGAGGTTGCATCAAGGAATAGACTAACGGAAATCTCTTTTTCATCTTGAAATCTTTTAATATACGGCTTATTTGTTCTCCCATATACATTCCAATCGATTTGGCGAATATCATCGCCAGGATGATAGATTTTATAGTCAGCAAAGTCGAGGGAGGTTCCATGGATATGGGATTTTCTTCTGCCATTTTGCATTCCTGCTCCTTTAGTGGCTGCTTGCAAGCTTTTTCGATTCATTCTTGCTAATAAGGAATGATAATCCTTCATCGTCCCTTCCCTGCTTCAATGCGTAATGTTTTTTCTAAAATATCTTCAATGATTTGGTCAGGGGTTACCCCCGCAATCTCTCCTTCAAAATTAAGCAATATTCGATGTCTAAACACAGGGAGTGCTGCATATCGTAAATCTGCGATGGAAACATGATATCTGCCGGAAGCTAAAGCCCTTGCCTTTGCCATTGTTACCAGGGCCTGTAAACCCCTCGGACCACTGCCAGCTTGAATATACTTATTTCCTAATTCTGTTGCATCCTCGGAACCTGGATGAGTAGCTGAAACTATATTGACAGCAACCTCTAATATGTCATCAGCCAAAAGAATTTGTTTCACCAAGCTTTGTAAATGGAGGATGTCCTCTACAGTGGCCACACGAGTTAACACCATTGATTCTGTCCCTGTAGTCCTTTTAATAATCGCTTTTAATTCCTCTTTCGATGGATAAGTAACATGCAATTTACATAAAAACCGATCCAACTGGGCTTCCGGCAATGGGTAAGTCCCCTCCATATCAAGAGGGTTTTGTGTAGCTAAAACGAAAAATGGTGCTTCTAAACGTTTCGTTTCACCCATTATCGTGACCGTTTTCTCTCCCATTGCTTCTAATAAGGCACTTTGTGTTTTCGGTGTAGCCCGGTTGATTTCATCGGCAAGGACGATATGCTTGAATAATGGTCCCTCATGAAAATGAAATTGCTGTTTTCCTTTTTCATCAGGCTGCAGCACCATCGTACCAGTTATATCTGCAGGCATTAAATCGGGCGTAAACTGAATTCTTGCAAAAGATAAATCCATTACTTCCGAAATCGTCCGAATCATCATGGTCTTCCCAAGTCCTGGCAATCCTTCTAAAAGCACATGTCCTCCTGCCAATATACTCCAAAGAACCTCATCCGTAATCTTTTCCTGACCAACAATAAACTTCCCTATTTCTTCTTTCACCTTTTTAAGTAATGCTTCTGCTTGGATAAAATCCTGTTCCACCATTTCTTTGTCCATCTTTTCCCCTACTTTTCATTTGGTTTGATATCAGTAAAATAATTCTTCACAATATTTTCTAAGTCATGTGGTAATTTATATCTGGATGTACTTTCCCGGTAAGAGGCTTCATATTCTGAAAATACCTGTTCATATGGACGAACATTCCCTTTCAGAACTGGTCCTTCCCCTTCTGTCACTTGACCTTGCTTTCCATCCCCTAATTTACCTGAATCCACTTCCGTATTTTCTTTCCCATCGACTTTTTCTGGAACTGTTAACTCTCTGCTTCCGCTCCCCAAGCCTGCTCCAGGTCCATTTCCGTTTCCAGAGCCACCACCATTACCGGAGCCAGAACCTGAACCACTTCCAGATCCATTGCCGGAGCCGGAGCCGGAGCCGGAGCCTGTTCCTGACCCAGACCCATTCCCAGAACCATCACCTGAGCCTGCACCATCATTCCCATTAGCTGCTCCCTCTTGGTCACTCTGACCTTGTTGACCATTAGAATTTGCATTCCCGGAAGAATTGGCTCCACTGTTATTCGAACCAGTAGCGATTGTATTTGAATTAGGCGTTGTGATTCCGTTAGCAAGACTTTCCTTTTTAAGGACATTTTCTAACTGTGCTAGCTCGGTTTGTACAGATTCTAATTGTTTTAAAAGCTCCTCATTATTCAGCAATTCATCCATCTGCTCTAATAGTTTCTGTAGCTGCTCTTCTGTCAACTGCTTATTGCCACCCGTCAATTGGTTGAGTGCTTCTTTTTGCTTATCTGTTAACTGTTCGTATTGTTCATTTGCTTTTTGCAATTCCTGCTTTACTGCTTCTTGGTCTTTGTCTGAAATAGCTTTAGAAAGAGACTTTAAGCCAGCTTCATTCAGCGTTGCTTCCGCTTTTTGGCGTTCACTGCTTTTCTCTTGAAGCTTTCGTTTTTTCAACTGAAGCTCTTTCGCTTGTTTTTCCAACTCCGCAAAGGTTTTATCTACAGTATCCTGCTTTTCTAATTCCTTTTGGACTTGTTTCAGTTCTTTTTGTACTTGTTTATCTGTTTCCTTTTTTATCGCTTTTGCTAATTCTTTTTCCGCTTTAGCAATTGTTTTTATCTCATTCTCTTTTTTCTTCGCTATTTCCATATTGACTGATGGGAAAAGCTGCAAGAATACACAAAAAATGATACAAGCTACACCTGTAAAAATAAATTTAGGATAGATATAGCTTTTCTTTCGCTTTAAAACAGCTAGTTGTTTCTGCCTCATTTCCGCTATCGCCTTCGTTACAAATAGCTGCTCAACCGCTCCCTCACTATTTAAATAGGAATAGGCTGTCATTGCATAGTCATCTGAAACAAACTGATTATATAGCCTAACTGCCTGTTTTTCTGTGGGCCAGTTTCTCCATAATCGAAAGAGAAAAAAGACAACACCAATACATGCCGTTATCAAAAGAATGTAAGACAAGAATGGAACAATAAAAAGATAACCAACAACAGAAAGGAGGAGGAAAACTCCTCCTACCATCGCTAGCAATAAACATAGCTCTTTTGCAAGCAATTCTCTCGCCATAGACAGTCTTATCGGTTTAACTAATTCCTTAAATGGTTGGTAGTTTTCCATGCCTTTATCTACTTCCCTTTTTTCATATTGGCCCGTAAATTACGAACACTAATGGTTAATGTGAGCGCAATGATGATGCAATAACTAATAATGTGAGCCGCCCATATTGGAAATTTGATACCTGTTAGGTCTTTGATTTGTTCGGACACAGTCGGTTCAAATATATCCGCTAACACAATTCCAGGATTAAACATAGCACTAAAATAGGCAGCCGGTGCATTTTTTTGGACTGGACTCGAATAGATATCCGCGATTTGTAACAGAATGAAAGAGATAACTGCTGTTCCACCGACAATAAATAAAGCAGCACTATATGTCGTCACCATACTGACAATTGTTTTGCGAATAAGTGTCGAAAACATAACGCCAAAGCTACCAATGACAAGCATCGTAAATAAACTGAAAAAAAACACTTGCGCTAGCTGTGTTGGCGAAATTCCTCCAAATAAAAACACAAAGCTATAGATTGGAAGACTTGCGACAATTAATAAAACTAAATAAGAAATAGACGATAGTAATTTTCCAATAATAATCGTAAAGCTGCTTTGTGTCGTTGTTAACAGGATGCTTAATGTTTGCCTTTCCCGTTCACTACTAATCACTCCACCAGTAAGACCTGGAGTAATAAATAATACCAATCCTAGTTGAAAAAACGCTAAAAACATAAACATCAAGCGGCTTTCCTGGGGTTTAAAAAAGCCGATAGGGCTTGTTGTCCTTAGTACATACATAAAAGCAACCATCAATAAGGAAAGAGCAAGGAGATAAAACAGGATTCCAAGAAACGTTTTCCCTGAACGAAAGCGAAGTTTTAGTTCTTTGTTTAATACTGGGTTCATGAAATAAGCTTTCAAGAGAATTCAACCTCCTTTGTAATTTCCATAAATACATCCTCTAAATTGCTTTCCATTTCTGCAAAACTAATTATCGGGATTTCCTTCTTAATCGCCGTTTTTAATAAGTCTAGCTGGTCCTCGTCTCCACCTTTAAATAAGAACTGAATCGTTTTCCCATCTTCCAAAACTTCCATTTTTGTAATACGTGGATTTTCTTCTAAAAACGCAAGTGTTTTAGGTATATCAAATGTTTTTACACTAATGATTTTTTCACTTTGTAATTGCTGTTGGATTGCTGATACCGTTCCTTGTGCGACAAGCTTTCCTTGATCCAAAATTCCAATTACATCACACATCTCGGCTAACTCCGGTAGGATGTGAGAAGAAATAAGAATGGTCTTCCCCATATTCTTTAATTCTTTTAAAATCTCGCGCATTTCAATTCTGGCACGAGGATCCAAACCAGATGCAGGTTCATCTAGTATAAGGACGGCCGGATCATGAATTAAGCTTCTGGCAAGGCAAAGTCGTTGTTTCATCCCTCTCGACAAAAGGTCTACATAATCTTTTCGCTTATGTGAAAGATTCACTAACTCTAGTAGCTGTGGTATTAATTTTTCTCTTTGTGCTGCAGGAATGCCGTAGCTAGCGCCATAGAAATCTAAATATTCTTCTGCTTTTAGTTGATCATATACACCAAAGAAATCAGGCATATACCCTAACTGTTTCCTCACCTCTTTCGGTTGCTTAATAATGTCTGCTCCATTAATGGTTGCTGTGCCAGAGGTAGGTGCCAATAAGGTAGCAAGAATCGAGAAGGTTGTTGATTTACCTGCTCCATTCTGACCAACAAACCCAAACACACATCCAGCATCAATCTGAAGATCCAACGGCTCGAGTGCTGTAAACTTTCCATACTTCTTGGAAAGACCTTTAATTTCAATCATTCTTTTATCTCTCCTTTGACCTTAACAGATGGCAGCTGCATATAGGGATCTCCATTCGTTGCTTTTTCCACCTTCATATTGATTTTGCTATTTTCATCTATATAAGCAGAAACTTCTTCATTATCCACTTTAAAAAGACTCTTTATTTCTTCATAAGCATCTATTTTTTTATTATAAATACTGTATTTCACACCTGGATTTCCCTTCGGCTGAACGGTTAATGAATCAAACGTTAGCGATTTAGCATCATACGACTTAGGAATTTCAATCGTATAGAGGTACTCGCCATCCTCCAATGAAATATCATTATTTTGGAAGTTTTCATTATAGATAGCTCCATCAATAACGGTTAATTTCTGTGCCATATTCCCTTCATTTAAGGTAAACGCTCCTGGAAAATTATTTGTTAATGGAACAGGCTCCATGATTAAATTTGTGCTATTTTTCTTTACCTTTCCACTTGCTAGTCCAACATTTACGATATCCTCGTTCGTAATAGCAACTAGCAGCGGCTCTCCAGTTGATACACTTTGAAAGTAGTCCGTATTTAATACCATGCTTTGAGCAACTAACTCTCTAAATTCTTTTAAATCATTGCCTTTATAATCGTAAATATAATAGCCATACCCATTCCCACTTGGTCTGGAAAAATATTTATGTTTATGTGCGACTTGAACATCCTTCGTTTCTCCAGCTAATATTGGACCTAGCTCGATTTTTTCATTCCCTGACCATATAAATACTTTTGAAAAGTCATATGGATAATGATTCGTTATCGTTCCTGAAATTTCTTTTTCTGTTGCGTCCAAATCATGGCTAAATCCACCCTCGACTGGCATAGTCGATTTCCCGAACATCGTACGGCTAGACCAATATTCTACTTCTGGAAAAAGGATTTCACTATTTTTTATTTTTTCATTTGTAATAGCCTTTACTTGCAGCTCTCCATATCCTAAATAAGGCAAAGGTGTATACGTATTTTTGTCATACGTTAATGCAAAATCACCTGATTTATTTGATAAAAGGGTTGTTGCTTGGTATCCAGATAAGTAATTGTTGCTATATTGATAGATACCCATTTCATTGAATTGAGGATTTTTTATTTTATCCTTTGCACCGGTAATAAACATTCCGAGTGATAATAGAATAGAAAGGCTTGGGATAATCCACCAAGCATGTTCTCTTTTATCGTATTTTTTTAATACAAAATATAAAATTGGTACAATGACCAATAAATAACCAGCTAATATCACTAGTAATAGACCAGTTGTAATGGTAGAACTTTTAAAATACTCATTTGATTCAACAAAATTATAGTAGAGATTGCTTATAGGGCTTCCGTTATATTGATAATTTGTGGTTAGCTGCGTATTCTCTGTCTGTAATACTTTCTCCATCCAGCTGCTAAAGCCTTGCCAATTAAGTAAAGCAGGATCACTTAGTGAAAAAGAGGTTTGAATAATTTTCCCTTCACCAAGCGCTTTTTTCGCCACAAGGGTGTTTTCATTATGTATAGTTATAGCCTCAGCTCCATCTGTTAGGGAAGAACGGAATCCAGTTAGTTTCTCTTGATCCTTATTGTTAGCATCCATACCTTCCAAAGGAATTGCTTCCTGTTTCCCGATTATCAATGGCATTCGCGATTCTAAATTACCATATGCCTGCTGCCCATTTGTGGTTGCACCAGTTATTAAAATCCCACCATTTTCAATCCATTTCTTTATCGCCAGCTGCTGCGTTTCTGTTAATTCCGTAAGCGCAAATTGGTCAACAAGTAAAAAGCTTAACGTTTCAAGCGCTAATGCATGATCAGGTATATCTTCTTTAAGAAGTTCTGTTGTAAAAATAGAATTGTTTGGCAGCTTTCTTAAATCTTTAAATTTGTCATATCGATCTGTAAGAATTCCTAAAGTCTGTTCTGTAATAAAATTAACTCTCACCTCTTTCGTGCCAGTGAAATTTACTTCATTGCCTTTTTGCCAGCTCCCACGATACAATTTCATTTTTTTGCTAGCATGGTTCGAATCAGACGAAATACCTGGGATTGTCACCGTATAGGTTTTCTTG
>NZ_DALZDK010000012.1:12090-19769 GCF_031978665.1 Niallia sp.
TCGACAGCTACTAATGTTTGTCCGCCTAGATCATAACTAGGCGAATAAGGGATAAGTAAATCACCTTTAAAATCCTTGTCCTTATTTTCAATCGTAACCTTCAGCGTAAATCCTTTACCATCGATTACTTTTCCATCCAAGCCAGCTTCTGTTAAAATTTTTATTCCGTCTGTAGCTGCAGCATTAGCTTCTTTCACAATAAAAGTAGTAGCCAAAAATAAAATAAAACATACAATTAGGACTTTTTTGACTTTTCGCAAACTATGTTTCCCCCATTTTTTATTTTTTCATTCTATTTAATAGACGATTGGCAGTAGTTTCCTCCCTACAGTAAATTAGAAAAAATTTCATGATGTAATTTTACAACATTTTATACTTTTTATACATATTTTTTTGTAAGAAAATTACTTATAAGAAATTTTATTCTATTATCTATTAGACGAAGGGAATGGTTGAAAGGTTTTATATACCGGAAACAATTTTATTAATATTTCCAATAAAAAAACTCCTGTTCGTGAAAGTTATCAGGAGTTTTAGTCTATATCCGATTTAAAAAAATTTATGAAGTAAGAAGGAAATGATGGATATGATCCAAAAAATGAATATATGAGCCAAAGTAACCAAGATATGAGCCAAAATTTTAATATATTATCCAAAACAACCTAAATATGATCTAAAAATCTAATATATCAGCCAAACCAAAAACTAATGAATATGAAATAAAATAAGAATACTAGCCGGAATCGCTATTAAAAGCGCGCCGATTATTTTCATACGCATGCCTGATAAACTACGTAGAAATAAATTTTCTTCTTCTAATGTAAGCAGGTTTTCCCATTCTTCCTCTTCATATTTTTTAGTTGGCAAGGAATCTCCAAGTCGAACATAGGCATGATGCTCTATAAGATGCCCTTTTACCATTAAAGCAATTCCTCCAATAAGAATAAGCAAAACAGTGCATTGAATGATCAAACGTCTTCCCTCCGCAAATAAAATACTATGCTACTTTTTATTATTCTACATATCCTTATTTTTATTACGTCTTTGCAAAGATTTAACAATCAAAAAAACAGCCAACAAAAAAATGCCGCAAAGTTTCCTTTGCGACACCTATCTAAATTCACTTTTACTCTTCGCTTTCCTCTACTAACGTAGAAAACAAGCCGTATACATATCGCTCTGGGTCGAAGCTTTGAAGATCGTCCATTTTTTCCCCTAACCCAACAAATTTTACAGGAATATGCAATTCATTGCGGATCGCTAACACGATACCACCTTTGGCTGTACCATCTAATTTGGTTAGGACAATTCCACTTACATTTGTCGTTTCTTTAAAAGTCTTTGCCTGTACTAACGCATTTTGTCCAGTCGTTGCATCTAGGACAAGCAGGACTTCATGAGGAGCACCTGGAACTTCTCGCTCAATAACTCGCTTTACTTTTTCTAACTCTTTCATCAAATTTACTTTGTTCTGCAATCTTCCAGCAGTATCACAAAGAAGTATGTCCGCTTCACGAGATTTCGCTGCCTGTACTGCATCGAACATAACAGCTGCTGGGTCAGAGCCTTCTGAATGTTTAATAACTTCAACTCCAACGCGCTCTCCCCACACTTCTAATTGTTCGATTGCTCCGGCACGGAAAGTATCTCCGGCAGCAAGTAAAACCTTTTTCCCTTCTTCTTTATATTTATGAGCAAGCTTACCGATCGTAGTAGTTTTCCCTACTCCATTTACTCCTACAAAAAGAATGACCGTTAATCCGTCTGCTTGCATATTAATCGTAGAAGATTCTTCTTCCCCATTTTGATAAATAGCCACTAATTTCTCAGAAATAACATCTTGTACTTCTTTTGGATCTTGGATATTTTTTCGTTTCACTTCTTTTTTTAGTTCATCAATTAGTTCCATCACTGTTTCAAAGCCAACATCGGCGCCAATAAGGATTTCTTCTAGCTCTTCAAAGAAATCTTCATCTACTTTGCGATAACGAGATACGAGATCATTGACCTTATCTGAAAAATTATTTCTTGTTTTCGTTAATCCTTCTTTAAACTTCTCGGTTACTGTATTTGTCTGCTGAGACATTTTTTCTTTTAATTTTTTAAAAAAACTCATTCTTATCCCTTCTTTCCTTCTAAAATTTTCTGTTTATGTATAATGTGTATTTCTGTTGTTTTCAAACCAAGGTACTAATACAACCCATTTACCCCATTTGTTTTTCAAGGCTTACCGCTCGCCTCCATGACGAACAGTAAGCCTCTCAAACATTCCTCTATTGCAAAATAGAGCTATCCATTTGCTACTAATTCATTCGTTTCGCTCAAACGCACGGAGACGAGCTTAGATACGCCAGATTCTTGCATTGTAACCCCATAAAGGACATCTGCTTCTTCCATTGTTCCTTTCCGGTGGGTAATGACAATAAACTGTGTTTCAGCGCTATAGCGTTTTAAGTAAGAGCTAAATCGGAATACATTTGCTTCATCCAATGCTGCTTCGACCTCATCCAAAATACAGAATGGAACAGGTCGCACTTTAAGAATGGAGAATAACAAGGCGATTGCTGTCAATGCTCTTTCTCCACCAGATAGTAGACTTAAGTTTTGCAGTTTTTTCCCTGGTGGCTGGGCCACAATCTCTACGCCTGTGTTTAAGAGGTCTTCTGGATTTGTTAATACTAGATCCGCACTTCCTCCACCGAATAAGCTTTGAAAGACGGTTTCAAAATGCTCTTTTATTCCTTCAAAGGTTTGAGCAAAGCGATTTTTCATTTCCTCGTCCATCTCATCGATTACTTGGTAAAGCGTATCCTTCGCTGCTTCTAAATCCGTTTTTTGCTCTAGGAGGAACTCGTATCTTTCTGAAATTCGCTCATATTCCTCAATGGCACCAAGATTGACAGTTCCTAGTTCTTCCATTGCTAATTTAATTAGCTTCACCTTTTTACGTGCTTCCTCTACTTCTAATGTTAAAGGATACTCTAGCTTTGCTCCTTCATATGTTAATAAGTATTCCTCACGCAAATTGGTTAATCGTGTATCTAATTCTACATCTACACGATTTAATTTTACTTCTTCATCCTTTAACGCCTGAACAATTCCTCTGTGAAGTCTCCGTTGCTCCTTCGTTTCAAGCTCAAGTTCTTCTAATTGCATTTGCTTTTGCAATCTTTCCTCTCTACGCAAAGAGATTAACCGAATTGTTTCTTGCTTTTCATGCAGTTTTTGCTCTGCCGCTTCTTCTAAAGTCGCTTCCCCAGAATGAGAATCACTCATTTCAGAAGAAAGCAAACGAAGGTCTTCACTGACAAGCTTCCATTTTTCTTCTGTTGCTTCATGCTCTTGGATAAGAGTCGCAAGCTTATCTTTTTCATGTCTAAGTTGTTCTTTTTTTGCAGCAGATTGAATCCGTAAATCGCTAATTGTATTTACTACCGATTCTTTAGAAACCGTTTGTTTATTTTTCTGCTCTGTTAATAAGGCAATCTCTGTATCCAATTCAGAAAGCTTTTTATTCTGCCCTTCAAGCTCTGTTTGCAAATCAGTTCGTCTCTTTAGAAGTAACTCTTGCTCTTGGTGAGAATCTGCCTTATTACGATCATAAAGTGACAATTTATCATTCATCGCTCTTTCTTCGAATTCAACCTCTTTTAAATCATCTTTCCATGTTTGAATTTGAAAACGAAGATCCTCGACTTTTAAGCGTGCTTCTTCAATCGATGATTCTTCTGTTTGCAATGCCGTTTTCCCTTTTTTCAGCTGTTCCTCCAGCTTAAGAGATGTTTTGTCCATTTCAAAAATCTTTTTCTTGAGCTCTTCCAATTCCCCTTTTCGGGTGATGATAGACGCCTGCTTTTGCTTAATTGCCCCACCTGTCATCGAACCACCAGGGTTAACAATTTCTCCGTCTAACGTAACAAAGCGGGAACGATACTGAAGAATTTTCGCCATTTCATTGGCACCCTTTAAGTCCTTCGTAATAACGACATTTCCAAGTAAACTGCGCATAATTTCACTATATTGACTGTCATAGTTAATTAAATCTGCTGCAATGCCAACAAAAGCAGGATGACCTTGTATTAATCGTAGTTGCGAATCGCCAAGCGTTTTCCCTTTAATAACATTCATTGGTAAAAAAGTAGCTCGTCCAAAGCCGTTTTTCTTTAAAAACGCAATTGCTTCACGACCATTTTGCTCTGTCTCTACGACAATATGCTGCATCGATCCACCTAAAGCAATTTCCAAGCTAACACTGTACTCCTTGGGAACATGCATTAATTCAGCAACTGCTCCTCTAATACCTTGTAAAGACTTGCCTCTTGCTTTAAGAACTTCTTTTACCCCTTGGAAAAATCCTGAATAATCGTCTTCCAGTTCTTCGAGCATTTCTTTTCTCGATTTCGCCTGCTGCGCATACTGGTATGACTGATAAAGAGCCTTTTCAATCTGCTGAACCTTTGCTTCTATTCCTTCGAAATGGCTCTGTTTTTCATCATAACCTTTCAAGCATGCCTCTAGTTCATCAGATAGCTCCTTAAGCTTATCTGTAATCCTGGTCTTTTTTTCCTGAATGTGTACACGTTCATTCGTAAAATTTATATTTTCTTCATCAAGCTGAGACGTTCTTTTTTCTTGATTTTCCAATTGATGGATAACCGAATTCAGCTCATTTTTTGACGCTGCCTGGTTACTGACTATATCGATATAGTCACTTTTTAGCATTTCAATTTTTTCTTCTAAATTCTCGTTAAAAAGAGTAAGATTTTTCTCGTTAACCTTTAATGTATCTTCAATTTCTTTTGATTCGGCTTGCAATTCGTGGACAAGCTTTTGCTGCGTTTCTTTTTGCAAAACAAGTGCCGCTACTCGTTCTTGAAGCTCTACTTTACTTTTTTCAAGCTGATCACGGTTTTGTGTAGCATTCTTTTTTCTTTCTTTTAATACTTCTTTTCTACCTTCCAGCTTCTCTAATTCTTCACTGACTAACAGAAGAACCTGTTGCAGATCATCAATCGATTCATCTAGTGCTGCTACCTCGTTCTTCACTTCTTCCATCTTTGCTTCCTTACTTTGTAGCAAGGAGGATAGCTTTAACTCTTCTTGTTTATAGGCATCTAGTTGCTTCGAAATCGCTTCAAATCGCTCGTGCGCTTCCTCAATATCATGTACCATTAAGGCAACTTCAATGGATTCGAGATTTTCTCGATGATGCAAATATTCCTTAGCCATCGAACTTTGTATCTTTAATGGCTCAACCTGACTTTCTAATTCATGTAATATATCGTTCACACGGTTAAGGTTATCCTGTGTTTCTACAAGCTTTCCCTCTGCCTTTTTCTTTCGCGTCTTATATTTTAATACGCCTGCTGCTTCTTCAAATATAGACCTGCGATCCTCTGCTTTACTATTTAAGATTTCCTCGACTTTCCCCTGGCTAATGATCGAAAAAGCCTCTCGTCCCAGTCCTGAATCCATAAATAAATCAATAATATCCTTCAGACGACAAGATTGTTTATTGATTAAAAAGTCACTTTCCCCTGAACGATAAACGCGTCTTGTTACACTTACTTCATGGTAATCCAATGGAAGAAAATGATCCTCATTCTCTAAAGTTAATGTTACTTCTGCAAAGTTTACTGCTTTTCTTGAGTCACTACCCGAAAAAATAACATCCTCCATCTTACTTCCACGTAATGATTTAGCTGACTGCTCGCCAAGAACCCAGCGAATAGCATCGGTAATATTACTTTTCCCACTTCCATTGGGGCCAACTACTGCCGTGACACCTGGCACAAAATCGACAGAAATTCGATCTGCAAATGACTTAAATCCGATAATATCTAACCGTTTTAAGAACATACCCTCACCCCGATTCTTCCTTGTTTCTCTAGTTGCATTTTTCTTATCTGCGTCATGTTAAACAACTTATTTTTCACTTTCCGCCTTTAATATTAATAATGATTTTTGAGCTGCTTGCTGCTCTGCCTCTTTCTTCGAACGTCCCATGCCTGTACCAAGCTCGCGATTGTTTAAAAAGACCTGTGAAATAAATTCTCTATTATGAGCTGGTCCTTTTTCAAGGAGTATTTTGTACTCGATTGTTCCAACAGCATCTCTTTGAACGTATTCTTGTAGTTGACTTTTAAAATCCATCACATGAGAAAAAGCACCGTTATTAATTTTCGGAAAAATAACTTCTTCTAAAAATGCTACCACAGTATCTAAACCTTGATCTAAATAGAGAGCACCAATAAACGCTTCAAACACATCAGCTAGTAGCGCTGGTCTCGTTCTTCCCCCTGTCATTTCCTCTCCCTTACCTAAGAGCACATAATTAGCAAATGATACTAATGATGGTTCACAAACAATTGCTGCTCGCAATTTTGTTAGTTCCCCTTCACTCATCATTGGAAATTTCTTAAAGAGAAATTTAGAAACCGTTAGTTCTAAAACGGCATCACCAAGAAATTCTAGTCTTTCATTATCTTCATGTGGTTTTCTTCGATGCTCATTCACATATGATGAATGGGTAAAAGCCTGTTTCAATAGTTTTTCGTCTGTAAAGTGAATCCCTATTTTATCTTGTAGTTCCTTCATTTTTTTTTCATTTGGTCGCACGGTTCTTTTGTCTTTTCGATTGCCTCGCATTTTGCCTCCACCTTAGCACTAAGTTTACAATTCATTTCAAGTTTAAGTAAAAAAGATAAAAAACGCAAAGAAACTTGGAAAGTTTTTTCTCTCCAAGCCTTTTCTATAACAGAAATTGGGCTACCACTAGGGGGATAACCCCACTTCACATAAGAAAAACTATTTTATCCATTTTTATGCGCTTATACGCTTATTTAAAATACTTTTGAACAGCTAACAGCTTTACCGTTCATTACTACTCTATCATACCTCTAAATTATAGGCATTTAGTTATTAGTATACATCATACAAACGGAAATTGTCATCTATTCTTAGGGCTATTTTCATCACGATACGGATTTTCCCCTGAGTAGGCAATTTCTTATACATAAGAGCTAATAAACAAAATTAAAAGCCCCGGGGTTAGCGGAGCTTTTAACATTGACTAGCGATTACTTATGTAGTTCACAGCATCACCAACTGTAGAAATCTTTTCAGCATCGTCGTCAGAAATTTCCATATCGAACTCATCTTCTAATTCCATAACAAGTTCAACTACGTCAAGAGAGTCAGCGCCTAAATCATCTTTGAAAGAAGCTTCTAGAGTAACCTCTGATTCTTCAACACCAAGACGATCTACAACGATTTTTGTTACACGCTCTAATACATCTGCCATTTATTTCACCTCCCCTCAAATGCATTATAGAGTATTTTGCCGAAATAATAAATGAGAACTTTTAGCTTTCAATGTTCTTTCTATCTAGTATGAGTTCTCCTACTATTCGCACTAGTTTCCCTTTAATAAAGGAAAACTTACATATACATTCCACCATCAATATGCAATGTTTGACCAGTAATATAACTGCTTTCTTCAGAAGCTAAAAAGACAACTGCATTCGCAATATCTTCAGGTCTACCGAATTGGCCAAGAGGAATTTGCGTAAGCATGCTATTTTTTACTTCTTCTGTTAGTTTATCCGTCATATCCGTTGTTATAAATCCAGGCGCTATTGCATTTACGGTAATATTTCGTTGTGCAAGCTCTTTTGCCG
>NZ_DALZDK010000012.1:19779-68258 GCF_031978665.1 Niallia sp.
TCGTTTTTGTAAAACCGATGACTCCAGCTTTTGCTGCAACATAATTAGCTTGTCCAGGATTTCCTGTTACTCCTACGATGGAAGTAATGTTAATAATTCTTCCTTTTCTTTGCTTCATCATCGGTCTCGTTACAGCTTTCGTACAAAGGAAAACACCTTTTAGATTCGTATTAATAACGTCATCCCATTCTGAATCTTTCATACGCATTAATAGATTATCTCTCGTAATCCCAGCATTATTCACCAAAATATCAATGTTGCCAAACGCTTCTAATGCCTCTTTCATCATGGCATTTACAGCATCGCTATCAGATACATCACATTGAATACTAATTGCTTTTCTGCCCAAAGCTTCGATTTCCTTCACTACTTCATTGGCACGATCTACACTTCCTGCATAGTTAACGACAACGTCTGCACCTTGCTTCGCTAACTCGATCGCAATCGATTTCCCAATTCCTCGAGATGCTCCAGTGACAACAGCCACTTTACCAGCTAATTTCACTTACATATCCCCCTTTAATGCTTCTGCAACCTTCTTACTTGTTTCCATATCATTAACAGCATATACTTTTGCTTTTCGATCAATTTTTTTAATTAAACCAGAAAGGACTTTACCAGGTCCAATTTCAATAAAAGTATCTACTCCTAAATCAAGCATCTTAATAACAGAATCTTCCCATAGTACAGAAGAATACAATTGTTCAACAAGCTTCGTTTTAATTTCTACCTGTTCATGAATTGGAGCTGCCGTAACATTGGCAATGACAGGTATTTTAGCATCCGTTAATTCCAAGCTATCCAATACGGAAGCAAATTTATCCGCTGCTGGCTTCATTAACGCTGAATGGAAAGGTCCGCTTACTTCAAGAGGAATTGCACGCTTAGCGCCTGCCTCTTTCGCTTTTTCTCCTGCTAATTCAACGCCCTTCGTTGTTCCTGAGATAACAATTTGTCCAGGACAGTTAAGATTTGCAAGCTGTACAGAATCACCTGCATCCGATACCTCTTTTGTTACAGCAGTCAATAGTTCTCTGTCTAACCCAAGGACAGCTGCCATTGCGCCTTCACCTGCTGGAACTGCTTCTTGCATATATTCTCCACGTTTACGAACCGCATAAACAGCATCTTCAAAAGATAGTACACCTGCTGCCACTAACGCAGAATATTCACCCAAGCTATGTCCAGCAACGTAATCTGGCTGTATATTAAATTGCTTAAAATGTTCTAAGATGGCGATACTCGTTGTAAGTAACGCTGGCTGTGTATTATGTGTAAGTGTAAGCTCTTCCTTTGGTCCCTCAAAAATTAATTCTGTTAAAGAAACATTTAATTTTTGATCCGCTGCGTTAAATACATTTGCTGCCGGTTCAAATTGTTCAAATAAATCTTTTCCCATTCCCACTACTTGTGAGCCTTGTCCTGGAAAAACAAAAGCAATTTTACCCATTCGTTTCTACTCTCCTTCTTCTTCCCATTCGAGACCTGAGTTTGCAGTTTCATTAAAAATTATTCTGCCTGATGCTCCATTGCATCTTTGATCTGATTTACTACACCTGATTGCACAAACTCTCTTGTTTGTCTGATTGCACTGAAGATTGCTTGGCTATCAGAAGAACCATGGGCTTTGATTACTGGGGCATTTAAGCCAAATAAAGCAGCTCCCCCATACTCCGAATAATCCAATTTGTTTTTAATTTGTTTTAAATTCGGCTTTAATACAGCAGCAGCCATTTTAGATGTAAAGCTGCTCATTAACTCTGTTTTAATCATCTTAAACATCGACATTGCTGTACCTTCAACTGTTTTTAAAATCATATTCCCTGTAAATCCGTCTGTAACAGCAACATCACATACTCCATCAAGCAAATCACGTGCTTCTATATTTCCAATGAAATGGATATTTGTGTTTTGAAGAAGTTCAAAGGTTTTCTTCGTTAATTCAGTCCCCTTTTTCTCTTCTGTCCCAATATTCAATAAGCCAACTCTTGGTTTTGCAATTCCTCTCACTTTTTCCGAATAAATGCTTCCCATCATTGCATATTGAACTAAATTTTCTGGTTTGGCGTCTACATTTGCACCAACATCTAGTAAAAGAAAGCCTTCTCCGCCAATTGTCGGTAAAGTCGGAGCCAATGCTGGACGGTCTATTCCTTCCATTCTGCCAACTACAAACAATCCAGTTGCCATTAAAGCACCTGTATTCCCTGCAGAAATAAACGCATCTGCTCTTTTCTCTTTTACTTCTGTTGCGCCAAGCACCATACTAGCTGTTTTTTTTCTACGGACTGCTCTTACTGGTTCGTCTGTTGCTAAAATTTGCTCTTCTGTATGTAAAATTCCGATTCTTTCTTTATTGGTAAGAAAAGATTGAATCTGTTTTTCGTCTCCAACAAGGAGTATTTCTAAATCTGAAAAAGCTTCTATTGCTTTTTGGGCACCAATTACTATTTCTTTTGGGGCATTGTCTCCGCCCATTGCATCGATTGCAATTTTCATCATAACGATTGCTCCTTTATTTTTTGGCACGGTACATATCAAATTCACCTTTAAAAACTAGCTCCGTGTTCACATAACTATTAACTTCTACCGTTGTTCTTCCTGTTATACTATCTATATGACTTACTTTTGCTTTTGCAATAATTCGTTCACCTAAATTTACCGATCTCGTAAAATGAATATTTGCTTTAGCTGTAAGTGCAAGTTCATCGTTTATAAGGGCTACAGCAAGAGAATTAGCTTGTGCAAAGAGATGATGTCCCCTTGCAATTCCATTCCTTTTAAAGACATGCTCTTGTTGTACTTCAAAGATAGATATAGCTGAATTGTCTAATTCCATATCGATTATTTCGCCAATTACTTCTTCAATGGGCAATGCTTTCACTTCATCTTCAAGTGATTTTTTTGCCACATTTTTAATTCGCTCTCTAAGCTCTGGAATGGATAATTCTAACCGATCTAGTCTAATCGTCTGTACACTAACAGAGAATTTTTCCGCCAATTCCTCGTCTGTAATAAAAGGTGTTTCTTTAATCGTCTCCACCAACAGCTGTTGGCGTTCTCGTTTATTTCTCTTCATCTTTTAACACCACCGCACTATTAAGACTAGGTACTAATAG
Organism: Niallia sp.; assembly: GCF_031978665.1. Lineage (NCBI taxonomy): Bacteria > Bacillati > Bacillota > Bacilli > Caryophanales > Bacillaceae > Niallia > Niallia sp. The sequence goes on from NZ_DALZDK010000012.1 coordinate 22,899, forward strand.
TAGTATATAATTTATGCAGTTGGAATGCAAGCCGAAGTTTTTGTTCCAACTGCTTGTGGAGATTTTAGAATTCTAATAGTAACCAGCAGGCTGAATACACTCCCTTTCCGTAGCTTCACTTAATCCTCCCAATACCAGCGGCGTATCATCCGCCTCGCTAATACCACCGGAAGCCACGCGTATTCAGCCTGCTCAGTGTTTAAACTCATATTTCATTCTTAATACGTTGGAATACTAAGGCTGTTATTTACTGGGAAATATTGTGCTGTTAGTCTAGTTTTTCTCCGTTTAGGACGCCTGTTTCTTTTAGGGTATCCCTTAGAGCTTTATAGTCATCATTTTGCCAGAATGCGGTTGATTCGATTAGGATGGTTGCGTCGTTTCTGGCTGTTTCTAGGATCCTGTAATCGTGGACCATGTCGCCCATTTTGAATTCAGGTAGACCGCTTTGTTTTTTTCCGAAGAAATCTCCTGGTCCCCTTAGCTCTAAGTCCTTCTCACTTAGGATGAAGCCGTCGCTTGTTTCTGTCATAATTTTCATGCGTTCTTTTCCAACATCGGTTTTTGGATCTGCTATTAGCACGCAATAGGATTGGGCATCTCCACGACCGACTCTTCCTCTAAGCTGATGCAGTTGAGATAATCCGAAACGTTCTGCATCATACACGAGCATAAATGTCGCATTTGGCACGTTTACGCCAACTTCAACAACGGTTGTACTCACAAGGACTTGAATGTCATTTTGACTGAACAGTTTCATCATATTATCCTTCTCATCTGCGTGCAGCTTTCCGTGCATTAAGCCAACATTGTATCTACCTTGGAAAAAGGTAGACAGCATAGCATGAACATCGATCGCATTTTGGACATCTAGCTTTTCTGATTCCTCGATTAGTGGACAAATAACATATGCTTGTCTTCCTTGCTGCAATTCCTTTTCCATAAACTGCAGAATTCTTGTTAACATATCATGCTTTACCCAATATGTTTCAATATTTTTGCGCCCTGCTGGCATTTCATCAATAATACTGACATCCATCTCGCCAAAAACAGTAATGGCAAGAGTTCTCGGAATTGGAGTTGCAGTCATAAATAGGACATCAGGATTTTCTCCCTTCTCCCGTAAGACTCTTCTTTGCTCTACTCCAAAGCGATGCTGTTCATCTGTGATGACTAATCCTAAAGATTTAAATTCCACATCATCTTGAATGAGGGCATGTGTGCCTATTAAAATATCTATCTTTCCTTCTTTTAATTGGGCAAGCAATTCTTTTCGCTTTTTCCCTTTAACAGAGCTTGTTAACAGGCCGCAAGTTACGCCGAAATCTGAAAAGATACTGTGCAGCGAATCAGCATGCTGCTCTGCAAGAATTTCTGTCGGCGCCATTAACGCACCTTGATGACCAGACAGAATGGAAGCATATAAAACAATGGCAGCTACAATTGTTTTTCCAGACCCTACATCCCCTTGCAGCAAGCGATTCATTCGAACCTCTGCTTTCATATCCGTTAAGATTTCGTTCACAACCCTTTTTTGGGCATTAGTTAACGGAAAAGGCAAAGCTTCTATAAACACGTTTAATTTTTCAAGAGAATAACGCTGACTTTTTCCACCTGAATGCTCTCTTTCATATTTTCTTAGCGCACTCATTTTTAATTGGAATAAGAGAAACTCCTCATAAACAAACCTTCTCCTAGCTTGGGTAAGATCTTCTCTTTTTTCAGGAAAATGAATAATTTGCAGGGCTTCCTTCCTTGGCAACAGCCGATACTTTGTCAGCATAGAAGCAGGAAAATTTTCTTCTACTAAATCCCCATATTGGCTTAGCGCGGAAGAAATATACTTCCTTAAATTCTTAACTGTTATATTTCCTTTCACAGCATACACTGGTTCAAATAAATGCCCCTTTTGGTTACTGCCAATTTGCAAATGATTTGCCGTTATCGTTTGGCGATGCTGGTCCCATTTTCCGGTTACAGTGATCAATTCTTGCACAGCCAATTTACTTTTTAGATAGGGCTGATTAAAAAATACAACCGAAATTAAATATTGTTCTACCAACAGCTTTATTGTTAACCGAGATTTCTTTCTACCATAAAAAATAAGGGATGGTTCGCTATGAACCTTCCCTTCTACCGTCACTTTTTCTTCATGCTTTATTTCTTCGAGGTTTTTCAGACGATAATCCTCATAGCGATAAGGAAAATATTCTAGCAAATCATTAATTGTATGAATATGCATTTCTTCTAATTGTTTTTTTGTTTCGGTTCCAACGCCTTTTATGTGATCGACGGATACTTGTAGGGATTCGTTCACTTGTTAGCGGCAGCGGCACTACCAAAGATTTCAGCTTCCAGTCTACGACCAGTTGGTGTTGCTGCCAACCCTCCCCGTGCTGTTTCTTTAAGCGCTGTTGGCATTGCCTGACCAATGCGATACATGCTATCGATTACTTCATCACATGGAATGCGACTTTTAATACCTGCAAGCGCCATATCTGCAGCAATCATTGCATTAGCTGCTCCCATTGCGTTTCGTTTCACACATGGAACCTCCACTAAACCTGCAACTGGATCGCACACAAGACCAAGCATATTCTTTAACGTTATTGCCATGGCATGTGCTGATTGTGCTGGTGTTCCACCTGCCATTTCAACAATTGCAGCAGCTGCCATTCCTGCCGCGGATCCTACCTCTGCCTGACATCCACCTGCCGCACCAGAGATGGATGCGTTATTCGCTACAACAAATCCAAATGCTCCAGATGTAAAGAGGAAGGCGATCATTTGCTCTCTCGAAGGGTTTAGTTTATTTTGCACAGCGAATAACGTACCAGGTACAACTCCTGCTGATCCTGCTGTTGGAGTCGCACAAATCATCCCCATTGCAGCATTCACTTCATTTGTTGCAACAGCTTTGCTGACCGCATCTAATATAATTTCTCCAGAAAGAAATTGTCCTTTTTTTATATAGTCTTGGAGCAACACAGCGTCTCCACCAGTTAATCCAGAATGGGATACGACTCCATTTAACCCTCTTTCGACCGCTTGTTCCATCACCTGCAGATTCGTTTCCATCTGGGCTATAATTTCTTGTCTTGTTTTTCCTGTTACTTGCATTTCTTGTTCAATCATAATTTCTGATATAGGTAAATTTCTAGTTGTTGCGATTTCTACCAATTCTGCTACATTACGGAACATATTTACCCCTCCCTCTTTACTCTACAATTGTTGTGACTTTTTCAATCGAATCCAACTGTTTGAGCTCCTTTAAAATCGATTCTTCTATATTTTGATCGACTTCAATTGTCATCAAAGCCAATTTCCCTTTTTCTTTCCGACTAACTTCCATATGGCCAATATTTATTTCATATTTAGCCAACACATTCGCAACCTTCGCAATTGCCCCAAAACGATCATTATGAACAACCAATATCGCAGGATGGTGACCAGAAAGCTTTAGCTGAAAACCATTCAACTCAGTAATTTCTATTTTTCCGCCGCCAATGGATATACCGACAAGCTCCATTTCTCCGTTTTCGTCCCCTAAATGAATTTTAGCTGTATTCGGATGCTCTGGGATGGCTTCTTCTATATGAAATTCTACCTTTATCCCATGTTGCTCTGCGATTTCCAAGGACTGTTTAATGCGTTCATCAAAGGTATCGAAATCAAGAATTCCCCCAATGATTGCCACATCTGTCCCATGGCCTTTATATGTTTCAGCAAACGAACCGTAAAAATGAATGTTCACCCATTTCGGTTCTCTTTCAAAAAGATTGCGTGCCACTCTTCCAATTCTAGCAGCACCTGCTGTATGAGAACTGGACGGACCAATCATGACCGGACCAATAATATCAAAAACACTTTTATATTTCATGGATTTTTCTCCCCTTAAATGCCCTAAAATCAACTGATACAAGTCTTTAAAGTATTGCGGTATTTCAATTCATTACACTATATAATATCATACTATATTAATATATGGTTCTAATTCTTATCGTTCCGTTTATTTTGATAAATGGAATGATATAGCGGTTGTGTTTGTTGATTGATATAAGACAATTATATAGTAAGGTTTTGTTTGCTTTTTTGGATCTTGGTAGGGATTCCTCTGTCTGTTACCTTGTGCGGCTTTTTCTTGACTGGGCGGGCTCAGAGACTGCTTCTCTGTTACCTTTTCGTTCAACCAATCACCTACAAAGTAACAGACTCCTTCCCCAGCTCTCTTCTTCAAACAAAATGGAGCGACTGTCCGACCCTCCCACCCCCAAAAATACAAAAAAAGGCATGCCTACATTGTACAGGCACACCTTTTAAAGCTAATGCTTATTCAATTGAGAAAATGAAGGAATAGAGTGGTTGTTTTCCGTTATGAACTTCTACTTCCACGTCTTCATAATTTTCTTCGATAAAGGATACAAGCGTTTCAACCTCTTCTTCTGTCGCTTCTTCTCCTTTAATTATCGTTACAATTTCAGAATCCTCATCAATCATTGACTTTAAAAGCTCCATTGCTGATTCTGTTTTATCCTTGCTCTTTACAACGATTTTGCCTTCTGCAAGTCCCATAAAGTCTCCAGTTTCAATCGCCAGACCATCAATACTAGTATCTCTAACTGCATACGTGATTTGTCCTGTCTTCACATGAGCAAGTGCTGCTTTCATATTCTTTTCATTTGTTTCTAGATCACTAGAAGGATTGAAAGCAAGCAATGCGGACATTCCTTGAGGAACCGTTTTAGAAGAAATGACAACCACATCTTGGTCTAACACTTCCGCCGCTTGTTCCGCTGCCATAATAATATTTTTATTATTTGGTAAAATAAATACTTTTTTCGCATTTATATGTTTTACAGCATTAACAATATCTTCTGTGCTTGGGTTCATCGTTTGGCCGCCCTCAATAACATAATGAGCACCAATACTTCTGAAAAGATCTGCGATTCCGCTTCCCATTGAAACTGTTACAATCCCATACTCTTTTTGTTCTTCTACAGAAGGAGCTGTGGTTGTCTCACTGCCTTCAGCAGCATCGACTAAACTACTATGTTGTTCGCGCATGTTTTCAATCTTCATTTTTACCAAGTTACCGTATTTTTGACCAAAAGTTAATACTTCCCCTGGCTGATTAGAGTGGATGTGAATTTTCACGACCTCATCATCTGCGATAACTAGTAAAGAGTCTCCATATTTGCTTAAAGCCTGTCTAAAGTCCTCTTCTGAAAACGGCTTGTTTCCTAATTTATCCTGTTCTAAACGGACCATAAACTCTGTACAATAGCCAAATTCAATATCTTCTGTATTGATATAGCTATGTACATTTTTATGATGTTCCGCATTTACCAATTCGTTCATTGATACGACGTTTTGTACGGCATCAGGAAGTTTCTCTCCTTTAAGCACAGCAAGGAAGCCTTCATAGACAAATACTAATCCTTGACCACCACTGTCAACAACGCCTACTTCTTTTAAAACAGGCAGAAGTTCAGGCGTTCTATTTAAAGAAGCCTTTGCTTCTTTTACCGTATCTTCCATAATTACAATAATGTCGTCGTTCGTTTCTGCAGATTGAACCGCTTTCTTTGCAGCATCCTTTGCAACCGTTAGAATCGTTCCTTCTACAGGCTTCATTACTGCTTTATATGCTGTTTCCACGCCAAATTGTAAAGCTTGAGCAAATTCTTGGCCGGTTATTGATTCCTTTTGCTCAATATGCTTGGAAAATCCACGAAATAATTGAGAAAGAATAACCCCTGAATTTCCTCTCGCTCCCATTAATAAACCTCTAGATAATGAGGTTCCAACTTTACCGATATGTGATTGAATATTCTTTTGAACTTCCTTTGCACCTGAAGTCATTGATAAATTCATATTCGTTCCTGTATCTCCATCTGGCACTGGAAAAACATTTAACGCATCTACATATTTAGCATTAGAGGATAAATGGTTTGCTCCTTGGATTACCATTTCGGCAAAACGCTTTCCTTCTAAAACTGTAATTGACACTGTGTTTCCTCCTCTACTACGGGTTCGTCACACGAACTCCTTGAACGTAAATATTAACCGAGTCAACGGCAAGTCCAACTGTCTTATTGAGCGTGTATTTTACTTTTGATTGAACATTGTGCGCAACCTCGGAGATTTTCGTTCCGTAACTTACAATGATATACATATCAATATGTACTTCTTCTTCAACTTTTCGAACGATTACACCACGTGTAAAGTTTTCTTTTCGCAAAATATCTGTTAAACCGTCTTTTATTTGATTTTTCGACGCCATTCCAACGATACCGTAGCAGTCTACTGCTGCACCACCTGCGATTGTAGCGATCACTTCTGTAGATATATCGATTTGTCCGAAATTTGTTTTTAGTTCAATGGACATGAGTTTTCCCCCTTTGGAATTGCTCCTTGACTACTGACATTTTACTATAACCAATACTTTTTTGAAAGCTATAGTTAAAAAGCTTACCATTATTATATAACAAAACAATACTTCTATTAAAGTATTGGCATAAATTCAGAAAACAGTTACTAATTTTACTATTCCCATAAAGACTTGTACTAAACGCATTAGATTTGATGTCAAGGAAATTTTCTTGAAAGCTTTTAATCCAACTATTGCATTCATTTAAGTTGTATGATAAATTATTAAGGTATCTGTAACGAGGATTATTTAGCAGACTATAAGTAAATTGCTATCTATGACTTTTCAAACTCATTTTTAATGGGTTTCTGTAATAAGGAGGGAAATATACATGCCACGTAAATGTGTTATCACTGGAAGAAAAACAACTACAGGTAATGCTCGTTCCCATGCTATGAACGCTAACAAACGTACTTGGGGAGCTAACCTTCAAAAGGTTCGTATTTTAGTAGACGGTAAGCCTAAACGTGTTTGGGTATCTGCTAGAGCATTAAGATCTGGTAAAGTAGAACGCGTTTAATCAGATCGAAATAAAAAAGGACATGTTACATGTCCTTTTTTATTTCGTCTTTTTAACCACACTACAAGCCAAACCATATAAGTACAGTAAGATTTCGAAATTCCCCGCCTCATTCGCGAAAGGTTGTCTTTACAAAAAAAATTCGCAGAATCTTTGTTAGTCCTTCTTAAAGGTTCCTAACATTGCTCGGACAAGTCCTCCTAAAAATTTCGGCAATTTAATGGTATAAAATCTCATGAATACTGTCCCTCCTTAATCAATAAGCATCGCTAGCACTTACATATCCTATTCAGATAAAAAAAATTAGTACCATCATTAATCAAATTTTAATCACAACTTCTTATTACCATTAATATGCCTTTATCAAAGGAAAAAGTACCAGTTTCTCGAATTAGTTCGTTACTAATGCATAATGTGCTGCTAGCAGGAAGATTTCTCCTTACTAAAGGGTATTTAAAACCTTCTAAAGTTAGACCTATAATCTTTGTACTATAAGGAAAAAATGAAATATATTTGTACTCCCTCATCTTTTTCAGGGTATATGAACCAGCTTGGACAACGGCTACGCTATTTTGTTTATCGATTATTTCGACTGTGGTCTTTTTATTGTCGATGGCTTCTCTTAATAATAGCTGTAGGTTGGCTATTGTATGATCAAGTCTTCCGCCAGTTGCCCCGAATAGTCGAATGACCGTTGCTCCTTCTTTGATCGCCCATAGAAGAGCAAGCTCCATATCTGTTTCATCTTTTTCTGGTTTAAAGCGTTTAATGATTCCTGTTTTTTCTTCTATCGTGTGTAGCTCTTCTTGGGAAATGGAATCAAAATCCCCGAAAGCTGCATAAATCGGGATGGATTTTTCCATTAAATAAATAACACCTCTATCAACGCCAATCCAACAAACATCTTTCGGATAGTTGTCTAATTTAGGAATATACTGCTTGGGTCCACCAGCCATTATATGTACAATCATGTTTCTCCTCCTCTTGTTTCTTTTCTATACAAGGTTGTTTTCGTAAAGTTTGTTGCTATGCCCCGCAGCCAGAATACACTTCGCTTTCCATGGGGCGAGCGCCAAGCCCCCTCGTCACTCACGTTCCTGCGGTGTCTCGGACTTTCTCGCAGCTCCCTGTGGCGTCTACGTGTATTCAGGCTGCTCAGTATGTCTAATCAATTTATTTTCTCCTATTGAAAAGCAATAACCTTTTAGAAAACAGCCTTATACAAAAATGCAGACTCTTAAATATGCCTTTGTTTATTTATCTGCTTTGACAATCGATCAATTCAGAAAATCACTACAAATGGCTATATATAAAGAATCTGCAATTCTAACTTAACAAATATAAATTCTACTTAAAATCAGGATTTTGTTGTGCATATGGTACGAAATCTAATAAACTAATACCTCGGTTTTCTATCTCTAATTTCTTGTAGAAAATCCTTGTAATGGTCATAACGATAGGATGGGATTTCATTGTTTTCAACGGCTTCTTTAACGGCGCATTTTGGTTCTGAAAGATGGAGGCACCCTCTAAATTTGCAGTTTTCGCTTGTCTTTTCTATTTCAGGAAAACAATAATTCAGCTCTTCTGCTTCAATATCAAGAAATTCTAATGAGCTAAACCCTGGTGTATCTGCGACAAGTCCGTCTCCGATTGAAATAAGCTCTACATGTCTCGTTGTATGCTTCCCTCTTCCTAAATGGGAAGAGATTTCATTTGTTTTCAACTCTAAATCAGGTCTTATTACATTTAATAGGGAAGACTTTCCAACACCTGATTGTCCAGCAAATACGGATATTTTATCCTTTAGATAAGGCAATAGCTGCTCTACCCCTAATTCTGTTTCAGAAGATGTTAGAATAACAGGATAACCAACTGCTTCATATTGGGCAGCAAATTCCTTCATCTTCTCCGCCTCACCGCTACTTGCCAAATCCATTTTCGTAATACAGATTAACGGATCAATACTGTTGTATTCAATCAATACAAGAAAACGATCTAATAATGCTGTGCTAAACTCCGGCTCTACACTAGAGAATACAAGAATAGCCTGATCAACATTTGCTATTGGCGGTCTTACTAGTTCATTTTTTCTTTCTTTCACTTCTAATATATATCCATCTGTTGCATTTTCCGCCTGGAAAACTACTTCATCCCCTACTAAAGGAGTTACCTTATTTTTGCGGAAAACACCTCGACCTCGGCATTGTATTAATTGACCTTCACTTAATACATAATAAAATCCACTTAATGCTTTAATGATTTTGCCTTTAGGCATACATATAACGCTCCTTACTACTTTTAGCCTCTTGAAACATTCCCTAGAGTGTTTCTAAAAAGAAGCATTCCCTTTTCCTTGGAATTCAAACCAAAAGCTAACTATCCATTAATCTGGGTAAGGAACTTCTTCATAAAGGATGACAACACTGTCAATTTGCACTCGATAATATCCTTTTTCCCCTTCTGGAATTTGAAGATAGATCGTCTTTTTCGTATTTTCCGTAATCGTAAACGTCTCAGCAGGTTCTGTCATGCTGTTATTAAAATCACCAATATAAATTCTTACTGTTTGTTCTACTGGTTTCCCATCAGGAGTCATTTCAGTTGGTTCATAAGGAATCGAAATTTCTTTCATCACTTCCTGTGGTTGTACTTCTTTCTTTCCTTTAGAGAGAACGACAGAAATTTCTGCCCCTTTTTTCAAATTCGTTCTAGCTTCTGGAGATTGGGATAGGACTAGTCCCTTTTCTACTGAATCACTATACTCTTCTGTAAATGTTACCGTTAGCCCAACATCATCAACATAATCATTTACTTCTTTTTTCGTATAATCCGTTAAATCCTTCACACTAATTAACTCTGCACCCTTACTGATGGTAAACTCAATGGATGTTTCACTTGGAACTACTTCCTCATCCGGATCAATGTTTTGCTCTAAAATAGTGCCTGGCTCATTATCATCAAATTCCTCTACCGATTCGATCTCTTCAAAGCCTTCTGATTCTAGTAGCTTAACGACATCATCATATTTTCTACCGACATAATCACTAAAGACTACTGTCTCTTTTCCAAGACTTTCGTAAATGGTAATTTCTGTCCCTTCTCTTCGTGCACTCCCCGCACTAGGACTTGTTTTAATGACATGACCTTGTTCTACTTCATCGCTATTTAAAGTGATCGTATCTGATACTACAAAGCCTTTACCCTCTAACTCTGTCTTTGCAGCATCTACTTCTAGGTCCGTAACATCAGGAATGATAATATCATCTGGAGCAAGTAAATCTGGTAGGACGAATATAACTATTCCAATTATTAAAATTAACGCGATGAACGTCGAAACAATAATGGCAGCTATTTTCTTGCCTTTTTTCTTACTTTTTTTCTTTTTCTCTTTCTTTTCTGGCTTTTTCGGTTCTTCTTTTACTTGCTGCTTTCCTGGATCTTCTTTTTCCTGTTTATGAACAATCGTTTCATCAAAACTTTTATGAAAACCATCATTGGTGATGACTGGAATTGCTTTTGTTGCTTCATCATCAATCGGGATCACAAACTTAGGTTCATCCATTCTTTCTAAATCAAGAGCTGTTCGCAAGTCCTCTGACATTTCTTCCATACTATTGTATCGATAAAAAGGATCCTTCGCTGTAGCTTTCAAGACGATATTTTCCACGCTTTGCGGAATCGCTTCATTCCATCTTCTAACACTAGGTGTTTCTGACTGTAAATGTTTCAACGCAATCGAAACAGCGGATTCTCCTGAAAACGGAAGTCTCCCTGTTAATAATTCGAACATCACAATCCCAAGGGAATAGATATCCGACTTTTTATTCGCCATTCCTCCTCTTGCCTGTTCAGGGGATAAATAATGAACAGAACCAAGGACAGAATTTGTTTGCGTAATACTAGTCGCGCTTAAGGCCATAGCAATTCCAAAATCTGTTACTTTCACATTCCCATCTTTATCTATTAAAATATTATGGGGTTTTATATCCCTATGAATAATATTATTTTGATGGGCATGTGCGATTGCCGATGTGATTTGTTGCATAATTGCGATAACTGTCTCTACAGAAAGCGGTGAATGTTTATGTATATATTGTTTTAATGTATCGCCTTCCACATATTCCATGACAATATAATAGATGTCTCCCTCTTCCCCAACATCATAAATACTGACGACATTCGGATGGGCTAAGCTTGTTGCTGACTGTGCTTCACGATGAAATCGTTTAATAAACTCCTCATCATTAACATAATCAAGTCTAAGCATCTTGACAGCTACATCACGATCTAAAATCATATCACGGGCAAGATAGACGTTCGCCATTCCACCTCCGCCAACCATATCTAATACTTTATATCGACCACTTATTCTTTTCCCGATCATCATTGCACGCCACCTGCTTGATGACCATCCCCATGCTCTAATATAACGACCGTAATATTATCTTCCCCGCCATTTATATTGGCAGTTTTGATTAATGTAAAAGCTTTTTCCTCAAGGGTATTCTCTTTTTCAAGAATATCTTTAATTTGTTGATCTGTTACTTTATTCGATAATCCATCTGAACAAATGAAAATGATGTCTCCTTCTTCAAACATAATAGTCATCACATCAATTTCTAGATGAGCATCTGTCCCAAGTGCTCGTAAAACAACATTTTTGCGCGGATGATGCTCAGCATCTTCTTTGGAAATCTGACCCATGCGAACTAATTCATTTACTAAGGAATGATCTTCTGTTATTTGTTTAAAGCCATCTTCATTATAAAGATAGCATCTGCTGTCTCCAACATGGGCAATCGTCGAAAAATTCTCTGTACTGATCACACCAATTATGGTCGTTCCCATACCTTCACATTCTGGATGGCTGGAGGCATATTCAAAGACATATTGATTTACTGCTAAAATATTCGTTTTTAGCCAGCTTTCTGCTTCTTCTGCTGTTTTAATCTCCTCTACCATATTCCAAAGTTCTGTCAGTTTTTCAACAGTGAGTGAGCTTGCAACATCACCAGCACGGTGTCCGCCCATGCCATCTGCTACGATGGCAAGGCGTTGACCGCTTTTATTTCTAATAATTGCTCCACTATCCTCGTTATGCTGTCTAACTTTCCCCTTATCAGTCATAAAAATTTGACTCAAAGGTGATCACCTCGTCTCTTCTTTTCTCTCCTTCGCACGAAGCTGTCCACATGCAGCATCGATATCTGAACCTTGCTCACGACGGATTGTCACATTTACTCCACGATTCTTTAACGTTTTTTCAAATAAAAAGATTTGATCTTTCGGTGTTCTTACATAGTCTCTTTCTGGTACATAGTTTACCGGAATTAAGTTGACATGGCACTTTATTCCTTTCACAAGCTCAGCTAACTCTTCCGCATGCTCCACTTGATCATTGACATTACCAAACAAGCCATACTCAAAGCTAACGCGTCTTCCAGTTTTATCCACATAATAACGGATTGCTTCGATTAAATCAGGCAATTTATAAGCTCTATTAATCGGCATTAGTCTGCTTCTTAGCTCTGTGTTTGGAGCATGAAGGGAAACAGCAAAGTTAATTTGCATATTTTGATCAGCAAATTCATAGATTTTCGGGATAATTCCGCTAGTAGATACGGTGATATGTCTTGCCCCGATATTTAATGCTTGTTCGTGATTAATAATTTTTAGGAAACTTAACATACTAGTAAAGTTATCAAACGGTTCCCCAATTCCCATGATAACAACTGAACTTACACGTTCGCCTAATTCATCTAATGCCTGTTGTACTTTTACGACTTGAGCAACGATTTCTCCTGCTTCTAAATTTCTTTTTAATCCACCTAAGGTAGAAGCACAGAATGTACAACCAATTCTACAGCCTACTTGTGTCGTTACACATACAGAATTGCCATAATCATGGCGCATTAAAACTGTTTCAATGGAATAGCCATCATGTAATTCGAATAAAAACTTAATCGTTCCATCATTAGATGTTTGCTGAATAAGCGTGTTTAATGTTGTAATCGTAAAATTTTCTTGCAAAAGCAAACGTAAATTTTTCGATAAGTTCGACATGTCTTCAAAAGAGGTTACTCTCTTTTTATATAGCCATTCAAAAATTTGGTCGGCACGAAATGCCTTTTCATTATGTTCTTTTAGCCAATCCCTTAATGCTTCCAATTCTATCGAGTAAATCGAGGGAATTGTTGGTTCTGCCTTTTGTCTTCTTCTTGATGATGTTTTTACTTGTTCCATCATTGCACCTTCTTTCTTAATGCTGCAATATAAAAGCCATCGGAGCCAAAATATTGCGGTAAAACCTGTAATTCATTTCCATTTGTATATTGTTTTAATTCGGATGGTAATCGTTCAGCTAAGTTTACGTCTCTTTCAAACTGTGAATTGGCTGCCAAGAACTTTTCAACCACTTCTTCATTTTCAGCTTTATCAATCGTACATGTACTATATACTAATAATCCACCTTTTTTTAAGAGCGGTGAAACAGAAGCTAATAAATCTAATTGGATTTTCTGCAGGCGACTAACGTCAGCCTCTGTTTTCGTATATTTCATGTCCGGTTTTCTTCTCATTACCCCAAATCCTGAACATGGAGCATCCAGTAGAATACGGTCAAAGCTTTCTTTTTCTAAGGTACTATCCAATTTTCTTGAATCCATTGCTCTTGTTTGAATGCTTGGTAAATCTAAACGGTCTGCATTTTGCTTAATAAGCTTCACTTTATGCTCATGAAGATCGATGGAAAGTACTTGTCCCTCTTTATTCATCTTTTCCGCAATATGTGTCGATTTACCTCCAGGAGCAGCACAAGCATCCAATACGGAATAAGGCTTGTCGACATCTAAAGCATAGGCAACAATCATCGAGCTTTCATCTTGAATCGTTAAAAATCCTTTTTCAAAAGCAGAAGAATGGGCTACATTTCCTCGTAAAATCTTAACCCCTTCTGGAATTACTTCACTTGCTTCAACGAAGAAGCCTTCTTCTGTTAAAAGAGATAAGCATTCATCGACAGAAATTTTTGTTGTATTCACCCTTGCTGTTTGCATCGGCGCCGTTAAGTTAATTTCACACATTTTCTTTGCTTCTTCTAAGCCAAGCTGATTTACCCATCTTTTTACCAACCAAAGTGGATGGCTTGTTTCAATAGCCAGACGTTCAGTCTCATCCTGAATCTCACTAAAAGACGGCAAGCCCTGTCTAAGGATATTTCGTAAAACGGCATTTACAAGACCGCTAATTCCTTTATGACCCCTTTTTTTCGCAATTTCTACCGCTTCATTTATTGCAGCATGATCTGGAATGCGATCCAAATATACCATTTGATACAACGTCATCTGCAAAAGAATATGCACCCAAGCTTCCATTTTCTTTCCTTTATTAATAAAAGGTTGAAGATAAAATTCGAGCGTCATTTTTCGTTGAAGCGTTCCATAAACGATTTCTGTTAGCAAACCGATATCCTTAGATGGAATCTCATTTTTTTTAATCGTTGTATTTAATAATAAATTACTGTACGCTTGATTTTTTTGAATGCTCTCCAAAATATCTAGCGCTGCTTCCCGAACATTTTTTCTAGTTTTCTTCATTTGTTACTCCCAGTATCTCATTTACTTGCATCTTGCTGCCAGCACCGCGTAAAAATTGGCCAATGTCCATTTTCTTTTTCCCTGCTGGCTGTACTTCTGTTAATTGAATATATGTCTCATTTCCAGTTGCAATAATTGGTCCCTGCTCTGTTATTTCTACAATCGTTCCAGGAGCAGCATCTTTCTTTTTCGCGACTTTCTTTCCTGCCCATACTTTCATTACTTTATCTTGATATAAAGTGAAGGCCACTGGCCATGGATTTAATCCACGAATTTTGTTGTAAATGTCTTCTCCTGAAGCCGACCAATCGATTTTTTCATCCGAACGTTTCAGATTTGGTGCAAACGTAGCCTCTTCATCCTTTTGTGGAATTGGCGTCATTTCACCTGCTAACAGTTTAGGCAAAGTTTCAGCTAATAAATCACTTCCAACAACACTTAATTTATCATGAAGTGTTCCTACCGTATCTTCTTCCTCAATTTTCACTTCTGCAACGGAGATAATGTCACCAGCATCTAACTTCTCTGCCATATACATAATGGTAATACCGGTTTTTTCTTTTCCTTGTAAAATACTATAGTGAATTGGTGCTCCTCCTCTTAATTCAGGAAGCAAGGACGCATGAACATTTACACAACCGAATTTCGGTGCATTTAATAATTCTTTTGGTAAAATTTGTCCAAAAGCAGCTGTCACAATAATATCAGGGTTAAGAGAGATAATTGCTTTCAGCTCTTCTGATTGACGAATCTTTTCTGGTTGATAAACAGGAATATTATGCTTTAGCGCCTCCACCTTTACTGGAGGTGGTGTGAGCACTTTTTTTCTGCCAACCGGACGATCTGGCTGTGTTACGACTGCAATTACATCATACTTTTCTTCTATTAATCTTTGTAATACAGGAACGGAAAAGTCCGGAGTTCCCATAAATACTACCTTAGTCATTTGCTTCCACTCCTTCTAGCTCCTCTTCCTCTAGATAGCGAATTACTTTTGAAGTGAATAATACTCCATCTAAGTGATCCATTTCATGCAAAATCGCTCGAGCTAAATATTCTTCTGCTTCTATTATATATTTTTTACCTTTTCTATTTTGAGCTTCTACTATTATGGAAAAAGGTCTTTCCACATCTCCGAATAATCCCGGAAAACTTAAGCAGCCTTCTGGTCCTACTTGCGCGCCTTTTACTTCTAATAGTTTTGGATTAATTAATTCCAGTGTACCCATTTCATCGTCAATATCTACTACGGCAATGCGCTTTGCTATTCCAATCTGTGGAGCAGCAAGACCTACTCCATCGAATTCGATCATCGTATCATACATATCGTTTAATAGTTTTGCCAATTTTTTATCAAAGACTGTAACTTCCTCGCACGGTGTTTCTAACACCGGATCCGGAAACATTACAATTTGTTTTACTGCCACATTATTTCCTCCAAACGTTTAGAGCGATAGTTGGTTAAAATTTATATATTTAAACAAAGACTGTTTTAAAATTAGTGTACATGTTATTCAAATAAAGTTCGGACAACCACCCTATACTAAAACTCATTCCTTTTTGTATTTTATCAAACCCTGCTACTAAATAGCTATGTATTCCTTTTGGAAATTAATAAGTTCATTGATTCATTTCAGGTCAACAAAATAAAAACCCATGTCAGGAAACTCAGGATAACATTAAACCATCCGTCATTTTCGCTGTCATGAGCCTTGAACATTTTAACATATAACTATCCAAAAAGAAAGGAGCGGCTCCCGCTCCTTAACTTGATTATAGTACCTAACGAAATATTTACCCCTTAATTGCCAATCGATCCGGGAAAAACAAATTATTCAATTCTTTGATTTTCGCTAAATCGCATTTTGGAACGCGGTTATATGTCAAGATACCGTTAATTTCTTGTTCGACATCTGTTAGCTGTGTATAGCAATAGCCCCATAGTCCTTTTGATTGGAAAACCGCTTCCATGATTTTGCGGTATTCTGTTACATAATCTTCTGCATTCTCTACAGAAGTGTACCCCCAACCACTTTGATCGCCCATTTTAAATGCGATGCCTCCAAATTCTGTTAACAGAATCGGTTCTCCTTGATGGGAGTGATTTTCTGCATACACTTCCCATTTACTATGTGCATGGGTAAGTAAATTTTCAACAGTTGAAATGGACTCCTTGAAATATTGATATTTTGCCTTTTCATCCGCATTTCCATGACCGTAATTATGAATCGCACAAATATCAGTAACGGTCGCTTCCCAACCGTCGTTGGAAATTACTAGACGTGTGCCATCAATTGCATGGAGCATATGATACATAGTTGTTGAAAAGTGCTGCTGTGTTTTATCAAAATGAATATCTGGAATACCCCAGCTTTCGTTTAGTGGTACCCATGTAATGATGGACGGATGATTATAATCTCGTTCCACAATTTCCATCCATTCTTTCATTAATCTCTTTGCAGCTTCCTTTGTATAAACAGGAGCTGATGCACATTCTCCCCATACTAAGAAACCTAATGTATCTGCATAATGTAAGAATAGAGGATCTTCTGTTTTTTGATGTTTTCTACAGCCGTTAAATCCCATTTCTTTCGCGAGTTCGATATCTTTTTTATAATCTTCTGCTTTTGGTGCTGTTAAAAGCCCCTCTGGCCAATAACCTTGATCAAGTACAAGTTTTTGATAATATGGTTTATTATTTAAATAGACCATTCCATTTTCCGTATGAACTTTTCGATAGCCGAAATAGGACTCCACTTTATCTAAAACTGTTCCACTTTCATCACAGAGCTCGATGGAAACATCAAATAAATTTGGATGTTCTGGTGACCAAGTGTAGCCGCCACCATGAAAATTTGTACGAAAAATTTTATTTTGGATAATGTCAACTGCACGTTTTTCGGCAATATTATTCATTTTCATTCGATCTTCTGCTATCAAAGTATTCTTAAACATTATTTTGTAGTTCACATAATAATTAGCTTTAGAAACTTCTGTCTCTTTATTTAAAGCAAAATCCATCCATACGACACCATGATCAAGATCAGAAGTAAATTGAACTTTTTCAATATGTTCTTTATTTACTTGTTCCACCCAAACAGTTTGCCAAATTCCTGTAGAATTCGTATACCATATTGCCCGTGGCTCCTCTTCCCAAAACTGTTTGCCCCTTGGGATTGTTTCATCTTTTAAAGGATCATAGACCTTAACCGTAATAGTTTGGTTTTCTTCTGCTAAATAATTCGAAATATCAAATGAAAACGAAGTATGCCCGCCTTCATGGTCTCCCACGAATTGTCCGTTCACATAGACTTTGCAATAGTAGTCTACCGCACCAAAATGCAAGATTGTTCTTTTATCCGAAGATTTAGAAATAACTACTTCTTTCTTATACCATACATACTCATGAATCGTTCTTTCCCCAATACCGCTTAGCTCAGATTGGTAAACAAATGGTACTTGAATTTCTTTATCCAGTGTTTCTTTATTAAAATACTGCTCTTTTTCTCCAATATTGTCATCATCAAACTGAAATTGCCATGTTCCATTTAAGTTAATCCACTCTTCACGCACAAACTGAGGGCGCGGATATTCTTGTCTCGTCATCTTATACACTCCTATGATTATAATCTTCGGGTATTTACTTGTCTTACTCTCTCAACGGAAACTTTTGGTTTTCTATCGATTGTAAGCAAGCCGTTTACTTCTTGTTGTACATCGGTTAGTTGTGTATAACAATAACCACATACATATTCTAGATCCTGAACAGCGTGATGAATGTCTTCAAAACGTTTAAAAAACGCATCTTCATCCTTTACTTGATTTCCATATCCCCAACCTTCCTCTGTTTGAAAAGCGATTCCGCCAAATTCAGAAATAAGGATCGGCTGGCCTTTATACGAATAACCATCTGCAAAGGCATAGAAACCTTTATTAAACTGGATAGCATTAGACATTAATTTTTCGTTATCTTCATATCTACTTGCAAGAAGTGCTCCGTATTCTTCATAGTCATGCAGTGTGATAATATCGGAAATAGTATGTTCCCAGCCGTCATTTGTGATAACAGGGCGATTGCTATCATATGCTTTTGTTAAATGATAGATGCTTTCCGTAAAAGCTTGTTGTTGCTTGTCATGATGGATATTACCAACCCCCCATGATTCATTAAATGGTACCCATGTGATCACACTCGGATGGTTGTAGTTTTGCTTCACAATTTCCAACCATTCATGGGTAAAATTACGAACTGCTTTGTCACTAAATCCAAACGTTGAACCAACTTCTAGCCAGACAAGAAGACCTTTTTTATCCGCTAAATATAAAAATCTGCTGTCCTCTACTTTTTGGTGCTTACGGACTCCGTTATATCCCAATTCTAATACTTTATCGATATCTTCTTCTAACGCCGCAACACTTGGGGGCGTTAAATCTGATTCTTCCCAGTAGCCTTGGTCTAAAATTAAGCGTTGATATAGCTCTCTATTATTAAGAAGGATTCTGTTTCCTTCAATGGATATCTTACGCATACCAAAATAGGATTGAACTTCATCAAGTAATACATCTTGGTGGTACAATTTAAGCGTTAAATCATATAGATTAGGATGTTCTGGACTCCAAACCTTCATTGTCCATGGATCCAGTCTTTCTAATACACTTCCTTTAAGTTCGGCAGCATTATCAACGATATTAGCCGTTAATTCATTGATTACTTTGCCATTAAATTGGATAGATGCCACTACTTTATATCCTTCTGCTGTAAGCGGGATATTTTTTGTTTCTACTTCAATTGCTACTTCTTGCTCATCAAATAATGGCGTAATTTTCACATGATTTAAGTGAAATTCGTTTACATATTCTAACCAAACGGATTTCCATATTCCTGTTGTTTGAACATACCAGCAGCCAAAATTCTCTTCATGCCAGCGTTGTTTTCCTCTCGGTTGTGAACAATCCTTTGAATCTTTGACTTTTACAGTCAGTTTATTCTCGCCAGTTGTCACATAGTCAGCTACATCTACGGAAAAACCATGGTAACCTCCTTGATGGATTGTTACGAGATTACCATTTACATAGATAAATGCCTCATAATCTACTCCTTCAAAATGGACGATCGGATGCCTTTTTGCATCATCGATTGTAATCGTTCTTTCATACCAAACCGTTTCGTGATGTTCTTGTTGATTAATGCCACTTGCTTTCGTTTCATATGTGAACGGTACATTTATCGTTGTACTCTCTGGAAAAGATGCATACCATCTCTCCTTCTCTCCTACTTTATTATCATCAAAAGCAAATTTCCATTCTCCATCTAGTGAAACCCATTCCGCTCTGTGGAATTGAGGATTTGGATGCAATTCATTCATTAATTTATACCTCCGATTTGTTCATTTCTTGTCATATTTAATTTTCGAATTGTTTTATTTTTCGCTAAAACTAAGATACCTGCTGCCATACATAAAACTAAGCTAATAATATCCATGATGATATAGGATAGCGCTCCACATACGAACAGCCAAACCGCAACCTTCACATGGGCTTGATCATCTATCATATATTTCTTTGCACAAACTAAATTAATTAACCCCAGGCCGATTAACAAGGCGCCAAACATACCTATAAATATATAGATACTTCCAACATAAGATTCCATCGCTTTCATATAGGCAAAAGCAGAGTCTTCAACAAGCTTTGCACCTTCGACTTTTTTTAATGTTCCATATAACAGGATCGTAAAGAGACCATCGACGATTTGCCAAATACCTACTATTCTCACTAGATTTCTTTCTAGCTTTCTGCTCATTAGCCTTTCACCCCAGCGGATAAGGACATAGATTCCAAGAAATATTTCTGTGCGAATAGATATAAGATAAAGGTTGGAATAATCGCAAACAATGCACCTGCCATTAATAAGGTTGGTTGTGCTTGATACATTCCTTGCAATAACTGCAGACCTGGTGTAATCGGCATCTTTTCTATATCATTAAATACAATGGATGGCCATAAGAAGTCGTTCCATGATCCCGTAAAGGAGAATAAAGCAACAACTAAGAGAACCGGTTTTATCAATGGCAGAATTACTTTTCCTAAAATTTGAAAATCACTTGCACCATCCATACGGGCAGCTTCATCAAATTCGAGGGGAATATTATTCATAAATTGTCTAACTAGAAAGATATTAAATACACCTGCTGCTCCAGGAACAATCATCGCGATCGGTGAATTTACCCACCCAAGGATATCGATGATTTTATAAAGAGGAATTAGATTTACTACTCCTGGAAACATCATCGTTGCCATTAAAAAAGCAAACAAACCATTTTTCCCTTTAAAATTCAATCTACTAAAAGCAAAAGCAGATAATGTAACAACAATTAAAACTAATAATGTGTGTGATACAGAAATAAAAACTGAATTTGTAAACCAGCGAACCAATGGTGTACTTGCATTATCAACTAATAATGTTGTGTAATTTGTAAGCACCCATTCAATCGGAAGAAATTTAAAGCCCACTGTTTGTAGTTCTATTTCTGATTTAAAGGAGGTTACAACTCCCCATAATAAAGGAATAATCCAAATCACAGCCATGATAAGCAAAAAGGCAAACGCAATGATTTTAGGTAGTGGATTGGTTCTTTTACTGCTCATACTCTTCCTCCTCTAATTAATTCTTTCTCTCTCTTAAGAAAAAGAATTGTAATGATGCAACAACCATTATGCAAACTCCAAGAATAACAGCCATTGCAGACGAGATCCCAGCAATCGATTGACCTGAACCAAAGGCATTTTGCTGAATATCCATTAATAATACTCTTGTTGAGTCTGTTGGACCTCCACCAGTTAACATTAACGGCTGACCATAGACATTAAATTGAGCAATTGTTGTGATAACAACCGTATAAAGAATTTGCCCTTTAATACTTGGAAGCGTGATCTTAATAAATTTCTGGAAAGAAGAAGCGCCATCAATATCCGCTGCTTCATAATAATCTTTCGAAATTCCATTCAATGCCGCTTGGTAAATGATCATATTTCCACCAATCGTCCACCAAACCGTTACAGCTACTAGCGCAATCCATGCATATGGCTGTGTACCAGTCCAAACTGTTTCAAGATTGAAAATATTATTGATTGGACCATACGTTACATTAAACATAAGTCCCCAGATGATGATGACTGCAGAAATTGCGAATAACGATGGTAAATAGAATAAAGACTGAAATACTTTCCATAGAGTTGGTTTTGTATTCAATGCTGCTGCAAGAAACAGAGGTACAATAATACAAAATGGGACAGCAAATAGAACAAATAAAAAGGTGTTTTTCAAACCATTATGAAGTTGTTCATAAAAGACGGAATCAGATTGAAGTAATAGTTCTTTATAATTATCCAATCCAACAAAGGTCGGGGAACTAATTAAATCCCATTCTGTAAAAGAAATATAGATTCCAAAAAAGATTGGAATCAGAAAAAACACTCCAAAAATGATCAAATGAGGTGCTAAAAATAGCCATGGTGCAAAAGAGGTATTTCTAGACTTTTTTATTTTCATTTGTTTTACATTTTTCGTAGCGGGAACAATTTCCATACGCCCTACTTCCTTTCCTCTTGCTTCTATTAGAATAAGATTCGTAGATCTTATACCTTTTTAGCTTACAGCCTAAATACATTAGCTTACCTACTAGCAACTGTGGTTTCTGTAATTAGGCTGCTTACTATTTTTTATTGACTTGGCTGTTTTGGTAAAGTTTGTTGAGATTACCCGTAACCTGAATACACTTCGCTTTCCCCAGATAAACTTTTAGCTTCCTCGGGCATAGCTAGTGATGTCACACCTGTCTCGCTCACTCCCCCCCCGCGGCGTCTTTCGTGTATTTTAGTCGTCTAAGGATTTATTACTATTACTTTTCCTCCAAGTAAAACAACTATCTTTTCAAAACAGCCATGGATTTCTAAAACCCTAATCAAAAGTAAACACTTTCATTTTCATCTAGAAATTATTTATTCGAATTATCTTTTTCCACTTTAGCGGATATTTCTTTTTCCATATCCTCTAATGCTTTGTCTGTTTCCGCTTTTGAGAATACGACATCGCCAGCTTTAGAATCAAGTAATTCAGAAACATAGCCATTGTATTTGTAGTCAAAGATTTTTAATGTTGCTTGTTGTTCTGGTGTTGCTAAAAAGAACGATTGTGGCATTGCTTTATATTCTTCATTTTCTAAAAGAGAAAGTGTTGCTGGATTTTGTCCGGATTTTGCCCATTCCATTGAATTATCACGAACCCAATCTAAAAACTCAACCACACCTTTTGCTTTTTCTTCGCTACGAGAATCATCTTTCAACATGATAAATTGGTGAGAAGAAGACCAGTTCACTGCTTTAGATAAGTCATCTGATAATTGAGGAGCATTTGTTAATCCCCAATTTACCTTTGATTCTTTAATTTGATTTTGCATCCAAATTCCTTCAGGAAGAAAAACTACTTTTCCAGTTAAGAACATTTGTGTTGGATCTTCACCATCCTTTGTTGTATAACCAGCCTTCACGTAATCTCTCCATAAATTAAAGGTATCTTTCGCAGCTTGGTTAACTAAAGTTGGTTGAATACCATCTTCTGTTAACTCCCCACCATTTTGAGCATATAGTGACAAGAAATTAGGTTTTAGCCATGTTACTCCTAATGCTCTGATCTTATCTTGTTGCGCTTGCTCTCCAACTTGTTTAATCTCATCAAACGTTACAATATTATCATCTAATGCTGTTGGCAAATATTTATCTACTAAATCTTTGTTGTAGTACATTCCGAAAGTATGAATATCTAACGGAACACTATAACGCTCTGAATCTAGTTCTCCAATATTCCAAGCCTCTGCTACATAATTATCGCCATTAATTTCTGGGAAATCTGCTAGCAAATCATTATAAGAAGTCAACATATCATTATCTTTGAACTGTTTAATTCTTTCTGCATGGACGATTGTTAAATCTGGAATATTCTTCTTAGAGTTTACAATCGTTGGAATTTTCGTATACATGTCCGTTTCTTTTAAGGAAACGTTTTTGATTTTGTACTCAGGATTCGTTTTATTATACTCATTTACCATAGCCTGCATGTTTTTCCCATCTGGCCCTGTGAATGGATTCCAAAACGTAATTTCATTTTTTGAGCTGCTAGATCCTGAACTTGAATCTCCACAGCCTGCTAAAATACCGATCGAGAGTCCGATCACTCCAACATACTTCCAAAGCTTTCTCTTTGCCCCCACAATAATTCCTCCTTTTTATTTAACTCATTACTCAATAAAAGTCTTTAACTTAAAAGTTAAAGTTTGTTAAATAAAGCACTTTACACTATTAATTTAACAACATAGGAAAGCGTTGTCAATCCTATTTTAACAATATTTTTTATGTTTACTATTGTAGTTAAACACTACGAATGCTAAAATAAAGAGACAAGCAAGTATTTAACCATAAAGTTAAAGGAGGATCCTATGCAAATTCAAATTTCGAAGGATTATTTTCATATTTATCAAGCCCTTGCTAGTGAAACTAGAATAGAGATCATCGAAATCCTTGCCAAAAACAATATGAATATATCTGATTTAGCGAAGCAATTGGGCATAAGTGCTGCCATCGTTACCCGCCATATTCAAAAATTAGAAGAAGCAGGCATCGTAAAATCTGAAAGATCACCTGGTAAATCAGGCTTGCAAAAAATTGTTTTTTTAGCGATAGACAATATCGAAATTCATTTTCCAAGAAAAATATTTAAAGAGTATTTACTTCACCATACGGATTTGAAAATTGGGCATTATACTGATTTTTCTGCTAAACCTACCTGTGGCATTGCAACAGAAAAAGAAATCATCGGGAAAGCGGATGATCCAAAATATTTTATGGATAGCCAAAGAGTGGATGCACAGCTATTATGGTTATCCCAAGGTTATGTAGAGTACAAAATCCCAAATTTACTTGGACCAAATGAAATTCCAGAAATGGTAGAAATCAGTCTAGAGCTTGCATCTGAATTTCCGATTTCCAATAATGTGTGGCCAAGTGATATAACGTTTTACTTAAATAACGTGGAGATTGGCACCTACACTGTGCCCGGAAATTTTTCTGACGTGAGAGGTCGCTATACACCAAAATGGTGGAATGATAAATTTAGTCAGTACGGCCTTTTAAAAACGATCAGGGTAAATAAAATGGATACTGGAATTGATGGGGAGCCGTTTTCTAGTGTCACGATTAATGATTTACAATTAGAGAACTCCCCCTTTCTCACTTTGAAAATTGCGGTTAAAGAAGATTCAGAAAGAGTTGGTGGGATGACTTTATTTGGGGAACATTTTGGAAACCATAAGCAAAATATACAGATTGGGATTTATTATTTGGAGAAGGAAAATTAATATAGCAAAATAAAAAGAAATGACCGTTTCCATTCTGTCATTTCTTTTTATTTTCATTTTCACGTTGAAGGTTAATAGCAACAGTAGCATCGTTTGTAGCAATCTTCTCTACATCAAAATAAACGGATTAACATCAATCGAGATTTGCAGTCCATTTGTGCTTATTTCTGTCTGGTAATGATCTAAAATCGACTTTAGCACTTCCTCTAAGTTTAGTTCTTGTTTATATTTTATTAGGCATTGATAACGATATTTATTCTTTATCCTTGCGATTGGTGAAGCGACTGGTCCTAAAATAACCGTTTGAGGTGATAATCTATTTCGAACAATCTGCGTGATTTTTTCCGCAACCCCGACTACCTTCATTAGCTCTTCATGGCTAATCGTAATCATGGTAAGAAAATAGTATGGAGGATAGGCATGCTGTCTGCGAATCATCATCTCCGTTTCATAAAAACGATCATAATCCTGTTCACTCGCAAGCTCAATACTATAATGCTCTGGCGTATAGGTCTGAAAAATAACTTCGCCCTGTAATTCATGTCTGCCTGCTCTTCCGCTTACTTGTGTCAGTAATTGAAAGGTCTTCTCTGACGATCTGAAATCTGGTAAATGGAGCATTGTATCAGCTGACAGTACGCCAACTAGCGTAATTCTTGGGAAATCTAGTCCTTTGGCAATCATTTGGGTGCCTAATAGAATATCTGCCTCTCCATCTTGGAATTTTTGCAGCAGCTTTTCATGGGCTCCCTTTCGACTAGTTGTGTCCACATCCATCCGAATAACTCTTGCTTCAGGCAAAATTTTCGCCAGCTCTTCCTCTACCTTTTGTGTTCCTGTTCCAAAATATCGAATATGCTCACTGCTACATTCTGGACAAGTTGTAGGCGTATATGTTTCATATCCACAATAATGACACTTCATCTGATTTTGAAAACGGTGGTAGGTTAAGCTAATATCACAATTCGGACATTTAACAACATACCCACAGTCACGGCAC
Organism: Niallia sp.; assembly: GCF_031978665.1. NCBI lineage: Bacteria > Bacillati > Bacillota > Bacilli > Caryophanales > Bacillaceae > Niallia > Niallia sp. The sequence goes on from NZ_DALZDK010000012.1 coordinate 48,859, forward strand.
ATGACAAAGGACGAATGTCCTCGCTTATTTAAAAATAAGACCGTTTGCTCTTTCTTTTCAAGGCGATCTTTCAGCTTATCTAGCAATACTTCGGAAAACATGGAGCGATTGCCGTTTCTAAGTTCTTCCCGCATATCAATAATTTCAACATTAGGAAGAGCTTGATTATTCATTCGATTAGGAAGGGATAGTAAAGTATATACGCCTTTTTGGGCTCGTGCAAAGCTTTCTAAAGAAGGAGTTGCACTACCTAAAATAATCGAACAACCATGCTTTTTCCCTCTTTCGATGGCAACGTCCTTTGCATGGTAACGTGGATTCTCCTCTTGCTTATAGGTCATTTCATGCTCTTCATCAATAATGATAATGCCAAGATTCGTAAACGGAGCAAAAATTGCGGATCTAGCTCCTACGACAACTTTCACTTCGTTTCTTTGAATTTTTCGCCATTCATCATACTTTTCTCCCACTGACAATCCACTATGCAAAACCGCAACCAGTTCACCAAATCGCCCTTTAAAACGGTTTACCATTTGGGGAGTTAGGGCGATTTCAGGGACAAGCACAATCGCTTCCTCTCCCTTTGCCAATACTTTTTCAATGGATTGCAAATAAACTTCTGTTTTCCCACTACCGGTTACACCATATAAGAGAAACACTTCATGTCTATCCTCTTCCACAGCCTGATGGATAGGTGCAACCACTTTTGCTTGATCATCGGTTAAAGGCAAGGCATGCGTTCTCTCAAACTCACGCTCTTGATAAGGATCTCGATATACTTCCTTATCCATTTCACCGAGAAGTCCTTTTTCGACTAATCCTTTAATAGCAGCAGTAGAAATATTTAATTTCGTTAAGAGCTGTTTTTGTTCAATTGGTTCTGGATGCTCACTAAAAAACGCAAGCAATTCTTTTTGTTTCTTTGCGTTTTTATTCAGTGATTCTTCGTAATCGGTTAAAGCTTTTCCATTTACAAGGGGATAAATATGTTTTACCTTCTTCTTCTGTCCTCTTGATTGAACCTCATAGGAAACCTCTATTGTTCCTCTCTTCACTTCCTTTTGTAAAGCAGAAAGAGACACATTTTTTAGAGCTTCCTCCCACACCAATTCTTCTGTATTTCTAAAAAGAGCAGCTACCCCTTCTGCCATGTCTTGTTCCTGACCTGCTACTTTTTTCACTTTGCGCTCATATTTAGCCTTTAAAGCCGGCGGCAACATCGCCTGAAAAGCAGAAATTTTATAGCAAAGAGTCGAATGGGACAACCAATCAGCAAGAGATAGAAGCTCTTTATTTAAAACAGGCACTAAATCCATCGGTTCGATTACTTTTTTTAGCGATTTAAAATTAGATGTTTCCTCCAAGCTTTCCACAAAGCCTTGTACCTTTCTAGGACCAAATGGAACAATTACCCGCATTCCTGGTTGAATAACATCTTCTAGTTCTTGTGGAATAAGATAATCAAATGCCCTGTCCGTTTGTTTAGCCGGAACATCGACAATTACTTTCGCTACCGTCATTTTTGAACAGCTTCCTTCATCAAAATGGCTTGTTCCAATATTTTTTCCGCTACTTCGTCTTTCGAAAGAAGGGGAAGTTCGATGGAAGTCCCATCTTTCTTATACATTGTTACTAAATTTGTATCTGTTCCAAAGCCAGAATCCTGTCTATTTACATTATTGGCAACAATCATATCAGCATTTTTCCGCTTTAATTTATCCATTGCATACGCAGCCATATTTTGTGTTTCTGCTGCAAAGCCAATTAGAATCTGCTGTTCTTTTCTTTTTCCAAGTTCGGATAAAATATCTTGGGTCCGCGTGAATTCAATTGTTTCTGGACCACTTTGCTTTTTCACTTTGTGGTCATAAACAATCGTGGGCTTATAGTCACTTACCGCAGCTGTTTTAACAATAATGTCAGCTTTTTCTCTGTATGTCATTACAGCGTTATACATTTCTTCCGCACTTTCCACTGAAATAACTTGAGCACCTTTTGGTGGAGTTAGATTCGTAGGTCCAGATACTAAAATAACATCTGCCCCATACGCAATGGCTTTTTTAGCAATACTATATCCCATTTTTCCAGAGGAGTGATTGGAAATAAAACGAACTGGATCAATTTTTTCGCGAGTTGGTCCAGCAGTCACGAGTACGGTTGTTCCAGTTAGGATTTTGTTCTTGTTATTATCGGAAAAATAGTCCTCCATATGCTGAACAATCATTTCCGGTTCTTCCAATCTTCCTTTTCCTACATAGCCACATGCTAAATAGCCTTCACCTGGGTTGATAAAGCGATAACCATAGTCATGAAGCGTGTTAATATTTTTAATAACAGCAGGATGATCATACATATGTACATTCATCGCTGGAGCAATCCAAACGTCACTTGTTGCTGCAAGCAAGGTTGTGGTAATCATATTATCCGCAATACCGTTTGCAATCTTTCCAATCACATTGGCCGTTGCTGGGGCCACTAAAATTAAATCAGCCCAATCAGCCAAATCAATATGTGCAATCACTTTTGGATCTTTTTCATCGAAGGTGTCTGTATATACTTCGTTTTTAGAGAGGGCTTTAAAGGTTAATGGATTCACAAATTCCATTGCCGATTCCGACATAATAACCTTCACATCTGCACCCTTTTGCGTTAATTTACTAGTTAAAGCACATACCTTATATACCGCAATGCCCCCTGTTACACACAGAAGAATCTTCTTGCCATTCAACATCATGTGCCTCCTTCCTTTCTTTTTATTCTAAAGTTTATGATCGTCATCAGTCAGAGAGGTTGTCCTTCACCCTCTCTGACCGGATTAGTTGAACTATTTGTATCTGTCAGACATATATGAATCTTATTTTGTCCGTTAAGAGTGAGATATATTGTTTGTTTATGATAAGGCCTATTGGATAAGCATGTTACTAATAGAAGATGCGGGCATCCTTTACGGAAATTCCCCAACTTTAGTAGAATCAATATTCTCAAACTTTAGCCATATGTAAGATTTGCATTTCTATTATTAATGTTAGCATATAATTAAATAATCATTATGTCCATGAAAAAAGACTTAGTAAATGGAATTGTTCCTTTTACTTAAGCCTTTTATTCCGTACTATATTTTTCACAAAAAAATTAATTAATCTTCGCTTGAACCACTTGGTGTATTCACACGATAAGTAAGCTGATCTTTATTGATTTCTTCTAATGCTTTCCCTACATTTTTATGAGAAACATACTTTGCTAATTGTGGTTTTGCATTTACTTGTAGCTTTCTTGCTCTTTTCGCTGCTACAGATACTAATGAATATTTAGAATCGATTTTTGTCATTAATTTATCAATGGATGGATATAACATAATTTATTTAGCCTCCAGCATTTTCTTGTATTTTGGTTCTACTCTTTCTCTGCGACAATGCTCAGCAACAATGATTGCTTTTATTTTTTCACATGCATTCTCTACTGTATCATTTTCTACAACATAATCATATAAGTGCATCATTTCAATTTCTTCTCTTGCCACATTCATTCGATTATTTATAATCTCTTCGGATTCTGTTCCTCTTGTGACAATACGATTTTTTAACTCTGATAAACTTGGCGGGCTTAAGAAGATAAATAAACCATCAGGAAACTTTTCACGAACCTGCTTTGCACCTTCTACTTCAATTTCTAAAAAGACATCTTTGCCTTTTAATGTTGTTTCTCGTACGTAATCAACAGGCGTACCGTAGTAATTTCCAACAAACTCTGCATATTCTAGTAATTTTCCCTGTTCGATTAAATCCTCAAATTCTTCTCTTGATTTAAAGAAATAATCTACTCCATCTACTTCGCCAGCGCGTGGAGATCTTGTTGTCATGGAAATAGAATATTCAAAGGATGTATTTTGTTGTGAGAAGATTTCCTTTCTCACTGTTCCTTTCCCTACACCAGAAGGTCCAGACAAAACGATTAAAAGTCCCTTTTCTATCAAATCTTTCTCCTACCCTTCCTCTATAATCTCATCACGATCGTTTAATCGATGTGCAACTGTTTCTGGTTGAACTGCTGAAAGAACAACATGATCGCTATCCATTACGATAACAGCTCGCGTTCTTCTACCATAAGTAGCATCTATTAATGACCCTCTATCCCTAGCATCTTGGATAATGCGTTTTATTGGGGCAGATTCTGGACTGACAATAGAGATAATTCTATTTGCAGAAACTATATTTCCAAAACCAATATTAATTAATTTAATGGACATTCGCCTTCTCCAATCCTAATATTTTTAGTTTTAACTAGGAAGATTTATTCTAAACCCGTTTTATTCAATGTTTTGGATTTGCTCTTTCATTTTTTCCAAACAGCTTTTCATTTCCACAACAATTGTTCCTATATCCGCTGAATTAGCTTTTGACCCAATGGTATTGATTTCTCGGTTCATTTCCTGCAATAAGAAATCAAGCTTTCTACCAATTTGACTTTTCTCTTCCATTATTTGATAAAACTGTCTAATATGACTATGTAATCTAACCAATTCCTCATTAATATCTGCTTTATCTGCAAAGATTGCCACTTCTGTAATTAGACGGGCTTCATCTATCGGTTCTGGTAAATAGCTTTCAATCCGTGTTTTTAGCTTTTCGCGGTATTGCTTAATCACTTCAGGAGCTAATGACTGTAATTGTTTAACCCAACCTTCTGTTTGCTTCAGGTTGTTTTCTAAGTCTTTATATAACTCTAGTCCTTCTATAATCCGCATATTATTTAACTGTACGACAGCTTCTTCTACTGTAGCAAGCAATACTTCTGATAATTCTTCCATATCTAACTCGCGTTCTGCTACCTGAAAACATTCTTCTTGATTTAATAGATCACGAAGCGAGATAGGCTCTTTGATGGAATATTTGTCTTTTAATTGATGAAATAATTGATAATATTGATCGAGTAATGGCCAATCGACGATAATTTCTTGGCCTTTCTTCTCTTCATCTTCTAATGTTACAAATACTTCTACTCTACCTCTATGTAAATAGTTTGAAATAATTTTCTTTATTTGATCTTCCAAATATAGAAATTGCTTTGGCATCCGAATTATCTGATCGCTAAACCTGTGATTGACCGATTTTATTTCGATGTGAAGTGTTGTATGGTGATATTGTTTTGTTGCTCTTCCAAATCCAGTCATACTTTTTATCATGCTGACACATCCGTTTTCTTTAAAATGTGCGAATTAATGTTGCTTTTTAAAAGCTAGTTTCGCAAAGATCGATGTTTTGTGCCTTCGAACAAGGCCCGTTGATTTCCTCACTTCCCGCAGGAGTTAAGTCCCCTAGGCTACAATCAACTAAAGAATTTTCATCTTTAAATATGACTACAATCTTACAGAATATTAGCTAAAAACAGCATTAAATAAATAAAAGGTAATAGAGTGGTCTCTACTACCTTTTGGATTATAACATATTTTATTTTGATTTACTTAATAAAAATGATCCTGCGAGTAAAAAAGTTGGTACGGAGGCGAATCCGATGATCATTGGCCAATCTTTCATTGCTATTGGCAGGGTATGGAAAATCTCTTGTAGGAATGGTACGTAAAGGACAATTAGAGCCAGTACCAAGGAAGAGATTACGGCCCATACGAGATACATATTGCCAAATGGATTTCTTGAAAGAATCGATTTTTCGCTGCGACAGTCAAATACATGAATCAACTGGGCAAGCACTAATGTGATAAAAGCAACGGTTTGGGCGTATTCTAGATTTGCGGGATTATTATCGTACGCAAACATAAATGCTAATATCGTGGAAATTCCGATTAAGAAACCTCTCGATATCACTTTCCATCCCAATCCCCTTGAAAATACGCCCTCATTTGGACTTCGAGGTCCTCTTTTCATAACATTATCTTCCGGTCTATCTAAACCTAAAGCCATTGCTGGCAATCCATCTGTTACTAAATTCACCCATAAAATTTGGATTGGAACAAGGGGTAGTGGCATTGCTAATAGCATCGCAAATAGCATAACTAAAATTTCCCCAACGTTTGAAGCAAGTAAATAACGGATAAATTTACGAATATTTTCGTAAATATTTCTTCCTTCTACAATGGCTGCTTTAATACTTGCAAAATTGTCATCCATTAAAACTAAAGAAGAAGCTTCCTTTGCTACATCTGTACCTGTGATTCCCATCGCAATTCCAATGTTTGCTTTCTTGATTGCTGGAGCGTCATTCACACCGTCTCCAGTCATTGCAACCACATGTCCTCTATTTTGGAATGCTTGCACAATCTTCAGTTTATGCTCTGGTGACACCCGTGCAAATACAGCAACATCTTCCACAATATCCTCTAATTCTTGTAAACTTAAATCTGTAAGTTCTTTTCCTTCCATTACCTTCGAACGGTTATTGGCAATACCAAGTTGTTTGGCAATTGCTTTTGCCGTAATGACATGGTCTCCGGTAATCATAACTGTCTTAATGCCAGCTTCTTTACACTCTTTGACAGCTTGTTTTACTTCTGGTCTTGGCGGGTCAATAATTCCTTGCAGCCCGATAAAAATCAAATCTTTTTCCGCTTCTCTTTCATGCAAAATAATTGTGTTTGGAGATATTTCCTTATAACCAATAGCAATCGTACGAAGTGCCTGTGAAGCTAAGCCGTTAATCGCTTCTTGAACTACTTTCTTCTGTTCACTTCCTAATACTTGAGAGCGATTTTCAAAAAGAATCGATTTACTCTGACCGATTAACACATCTGGTGCCCCTTTTGTAACGACAAACTGTCGTCCAGATGGATCCTTCACAATAACACTCATCATTTTTCTAGTCGAATCAAAAGGAAATTCATTAACAATTGTAAATTGATTTAATAATTGGGAGCGAGTGAATCCTGCTTTCATGCCAGCTACTAAAATAGCCCCTTCTGTCGGATCGCCATTTAAAACATATTCTCCATCCTTTTGCAGAATCTCTGCGTGATTACAAAGCATTCCAAATGTTAAAAGTTGTTGCAGTGCCTTATCTTTAGTAGGATTGACTAATTTTTCGTCTACATAGTATTTCCCTTGAGGTTCATACCCTGTTCCATCTACTGTATACGTTTTTCCACCAATCCACGTTCTTGTCACTGTCATTTTATTTTGCGTTAATGTACCTGTTTTATCTGAGCAGATAACAGAAGCGCATCCTAGCGTTTCTACTGCAGGCAGCTTACGGACGATCGCATTTTTGCGGATCATTTTCTGAACACCGAGTGATAAGGCAATCGTTACAATCGCAGGTAGCCCTTCTGGTATTGCCGCGACAGCTAATGATACTCCTGCAAGCACCATTGTGTATAAATCATTTCCTTGAAGAACACCAATCACAACAACTAATACCGTTAATAGCAAGGCAGTAACAATTAAAATTTTTCCTAATTGCTCCAGTCGTCTTTGCAATGGAGTTGTCACCGAATCTGCATTTTGCAGTAAATCGGCAATTTGCCCCATCGCTGTCTTCATTCCCGTACCAATTACAACACCAACGCCACTCCCCCGAGAGACCATCGTACCCATAAATCCCATGTTCTCCATATCACCGAGCGCTAAATTATTATTCTTAATGGCAGATACAGTCTTTGGAACAGGTACAGATTCACCTGTTAATGCAGATTCCTCTACCTCTAAACTTCTAGACTCTATTATTCTTACATCTGCACCAATTCGATCGCCACTAGCGAATTTAATAACATCACCTGGAACCAATTCCTTCGATAAAATATTGATCCATTCCCCATTACGAAGTGCATGTACATGGGGCTGTGATAGCTCCTTTAACGCAGACAAAGATTTCTCTGCCCGTATTTCTTGAAAAAAACCAAGAAAACTATTGAGAATGATGATTGCAATAATGGCAATCGCATCAATATATTCGCCCAATAAACCTGAAACAAGCGTAGCAGCTAAAAGAACAAGTACCATAAAATCCTTAAATTGACTGAAGAAAATAAGCAATAGGGATTGCTTTTCCCCTTCCTCTAATTCGTTGAATCCAAAATTCTTTCGTCGCTTTTCCGCCTCTTCATCCGTTAACCCAGCCGAAAAATCAGTATTCAATGTTTGTTCTACTTCTTTTTCGTTCATTTCATGATAGTTCATCCGGCCATCTCACTTCCCCCTTTTTCATTCACCGTTCGCGAATAGCACTTTTGCGAAGTAATGCGTAGTAGTTCTGAACAAAAGGTTAGCAATTCTAACTAACATACATAGTTGTCCCAACACCACTCTATGGAAATCATATTCAGGCTTGGCCGAAAAAATGCTATCGGGATGGATTTTTATTTCATTTATACAAAAATCGCCATTTCATCTTCCTCTAATCCTAACTTTTCTCTAGATACGCTTGCCAAATCCTTGTATTTATTCGGAATTAAAGATAGAGTAAAGAGGGAAATTATTATAAATGAGGTCGTTAGTTATGTCATTTGATGGTTTATTTACAAGAGCAATGTCTCTTGAATTAAAAGAGCTTTTACTAGGAGGCAGAATTAACAAAGTTCAGCAGCCTTTTACAAATGAAATTATTTTATCCATTCGTGCAAATGGAAAAAATCAGAAATTGCTTTTATCTGCACATCCAAGCTATGCACGAGTGCAAATCACCGAAGAATCCTATGAAAATCCGAAAGAACCACCAATGTTCTGTATGCTCCTGCGCAAGCATTTAGAAGGTTATTTTATAGAAGACATTTATCAAATCGACAATGAACGTATCATTGTTTTAGAAATTAGAGGAAGAAATGAAATTGGCGATACTTCCTATAAAAAACTGATGATTGAAATTATGGGACGGCACAGCAATATTATTTTAGTCGATCGAGATAAAAATACGATTTTAGATAGTATTAAACATATTTCCTATGCTGTTAATAGCCACAGAGCCATTCTCCCTGGATATGAATACAAAGCTCCACCAAAACAAGAGAAGCAGGATCCTTATACAGCTACAGAGGAAGACGTTTTACGAGCAATTGATTTTAATAGTGGGAAATTAGATAAGCAGCTTGTACAGCAGTTTGCCGGATTCTCTCCGTTAATCGCTAAAGAAATTTTCTACCATGCCGGTCTTGCTAACCGCGAAACCTTGCCAAAAGCTTTTCTTGCCATAATGGATCCAATAAAGAAAAGAAACTACGCTCCTTCTATTATGGATACTGCAGACAAAGAATACTTTTACTGTCAGCCAATCGAGCATGTGAAAGGCGAAGTTAAACCTTTCCCTACATTAAGCAAAATGCTCGATCGCTATTATTTCGGAAAAGCAGAACGTGACCGAGTGAAACAGCAAAGCAATGATCTTGAACGTTTTATCGTAAATGAACGTGATAAAAACAGCAAAAAGATTAAAAAGCTTGAACGTTCTTTATCGGAAGCAGAAAATGCAGAGGAGTATCAGTTACTTGGTGAACTTTTGACAGCTAATTTATACGCCATAAAAAAAGGCTTAGCAGAAGTAGAAGTAATCAATTACTATGATGAGGACGGGGTGACGATTAAGATTCCCCTTAATCCAAGACTATCCCCTTCTGAAAATGCCCAAAAATATTTTACTAAATATCAAAAAGCGAAAAATTCTATTGAAATTATCAAAGAACAAATTCGACTAGCAGAACAAGAATATGAATATTTCGAAACATTATACCAGCAAATTCTCGCTGCCTCACCGAAAGATATTCAGGAAATTCGCGAAGAGTTAGTAGAAGAAGGCTACCTGCGAGAAAGACAGAAAAAACAAACAAAAAAACAGCAAAATGTAAAGCCAGTACTAGATTATTATTTTTCCGATGATCAAACGGAAATAATCGTAGGTAAAAATAATAAACAGAATGATTATTTAACCAATCGAGTTGCTGCAAGAGATGAAATTTGGCTGCATACAAAGGATATTCCTGGATCCCATGTCGTGATACGGAGCAAGGAACCTTCGGAGGAAACAATTCTGCAAGCAGCAAAATTAGCCGCTTATTTTAGCAAAGCCCGTCAATCAAGCTCTGTTCCAGTAGACTACACCCTAGTCCGCCATGTGAAAAAGCCTAGCGGTGCAAAACCAGGCTTTGTCATTTATGATAATCAGCAAACTGTTTATGTAACGCCAGATGAAGAAACAGTGATTCGATTAAAAGAGAAACGTAATAATACAGCAGTATAAAAAAACTGGGAGAAAAATCTATTTTCTCCCAGTTTTTTATTTATTACTGCCCTACTTTTAAAGAACTGTGTTTATTATTTGTATGCTTTTCCAATACATTTAGCAAACCTTCATTGACTTTACAATTTTTAAAAGCAAACGACTGTATGATAAGATCAATTTCTTCTTCAGAAAGATCCTTAAAAATCTTTGCATACTCAGGCTGGATTAATGCCCCAGCATAAATAGTTAGAATTGCTTGTGACAGGCTGGAAAGATTAAAGCTATGTGACAATTCTGGATTAACCACCTCTTCAAGGTGAGTCGCTAATTCTTCAACAGATTGTCTTGCCTTAAATCCTGGTAACCAAATCATCCAATCATCTGTATTAAGCAAATGCTTCATTTTGAAAATCGATGAAATCTTCTGTAAATATTCTGACTCTGCATCAAGGGTTATTAAGCCCATTACTCCTACATCTTTATAGGTCCAAGTTGTCCAGTGTGCACCAAATTCCTCAAAGATACCTAATTGATCATCCATGGCGTCTAAACGGTCGGAAATCTCATTTTCTGGCCCATTATATACGGAACCAAATTCTCCTACCCAAAGAGGAACATTATATTTGTCTGCAAATTGTGTTCCTTCATGGCTATTAAATACTTCCTTTTGAACATCCAAATCCCAATGCTTTCCACTTTCAACCCGAGCAGTCTTAGCATCAGCTACACCTGGATATGGACCAGGTCCAAACCCTGCAGCAGTATAATTATGACTACTATAAACTAAATTGGTAGCGAAAGGCGCTTCTAATCCCTCAAATAACTTCGAGTAGTTATCCCCTTCAAGGAAGATAATATGGTCAGAATCAATATCACGGATTGCTTCCACCGTTCTTCTGTAGATTCGATTCATTCTTTCCCAGTCTGGTTTATAATTCTTAAAGAAGGTGTGAGGGAAGTCTCCGTGGGGAGTATTCACACATGGTTCATTCATGATATTATAGCCTGCAATCACACTTCTGCCATTATAGCGTCTTGCAAATTCTTCCCATAAAGCAACAAATCGATCTTGGTAGGTTTTATCATGCCAGAAAAAGCTATGGCGTACATCATTATCTGAATGCCAATGCGTATTTTGATACCCTTGGACTGCATGGAGATCGAGAATAACATAAAGCTTATGCTTTTCGCATAAATCAATGATTTTATCCAAACGTTCAAATCCCGATTCTTTATAAATAAATGGTGCTTCATCATCTTCAAAATGTCGGTAATTTAAAGGAATGCGGATTGCAGTTGCTCCCCAACTTTTAATAAATTTTATATCATCTTCTCCGAAAAAATAATGTAATAATCGATCAAATAGAAATTCAGCTTTTTCTTTACCAATCGTTTCAGCCATTGTATAACGAAGTGCGTGTTCTGTTCCTGTATACCCATTAATAAAGTCTTCCATATTCATCCAACCACCAATACATGTCCCTCTTAACTGAATTGGTTTACCTGATGCACCGATAATTTTATTATTTTCTACTTGAAGTAATTCCATTATTATAACCATCCTTTCCTAGCAAATGTTTTATTTTTCAAACATAAAATAGTCAAAAAACAGCGGGTAACTTTGCTTATTAATTGACTATTTTATTAAACTAACGGGAAATATATTGTTTCCAAATGGAAAAATCCAATAAACGCTGAAAGATTAATAGTTTTTCTAAATATAACCTTATGCAATCAGAATTATTTTCTAGTACTTAACACAGAAAGTACTCTTTTATGTTCCTTTTCATCAAGATTATAGAAATAGATAGCAAATAGTTCAATTATGACAAAGACTGCTGGAATAATTGTCATTGTTATTAAAATTCCATGTAATGCAGTTGCTGTTTGAATCTGGTTGGCAACATAGCCGAAATTAGCTAGGATTAAACCTGGAACGATTCCGCCAATAGCCATACCGAACTTAAAGAAGAAACCAACTAAAGCATAAATGACACCGCTTGCACGTTTACCCGTTTTATATTCACCATAATCAATCGTCTCCGGAATTAACGCCCATGTAAAACCGCCTGCTGTGATTGTACCAATTGCTGCAATAGCTCTTGATGCAAAAACAAGTGGAACCATGGAAGCTGGCACTAGGAATAGAGCAATCAAACCAATAGCCTTACAAGATAAAGCTGTAAATAGTAATTTTTTCTTTCCCATCCATTTATACATCATTGGCATTAATGGCATAAGAACAAGTGCTGGAAGTGTTCCTAATAACCCATACCATTTTACAAGTTCTGGTTTCCCAACGTTATACGTAACATAATAAATACCAACAGAGTTAACAATCGAATTCACGCCGAAGTTAAGAATAAAGAATAAACATACGATGAGAAGCGGACGATTACTCTTTAATTGAATAAATATATCCTTAAATGTAATCTTATCTTCTTCCTTATGAGAAATAGGTACGCGTTCTTTTGTATTATAAAAGCTATAAATCAATAAAAAGGCTCCGACAATTCCCATGATAGACATCGTGATTTGCCAACCAGTACTTGTTGCGCCAGATACACCTGTAAAGATTCCAGCTAAAAGTGGCACACCGAAAGAAACAATTAATCCACCAGTATTGGAAAATAGCATTCTATAAGAAGTTAAACTAACAACCTCTTTATTATCTTGAGTGATAGCTGACGTAAGGGCTGTATACGGAATATTAATAACGGAATAGGTTATTGATAATAAAATATAAGTTATATAGGCATAAACAAGTTTCATCGGGTCAGAAAATCCTGGTGTTGTAAAGCAAAGAATTGCTACACCTGCAAAGGGAAAAGCACCATATAAAAGATATGGACGAAATCTTCCGTATTTTGTATTGGTTTTATCAACAAGTGTTCCAATAAATGGATCGAGAACGGCATCAATTAGCCGAACGATTAAGAACATCAATCCAGCTGCTGCAGCTGTGATTCCAAAAACGTCCGTGTAAAAGAATAATAGATAGCTACTCACTGTTTGATAGATAAAATTACAAGCTAAATCTCCAGTGGCATAGCCAAGTTTTTCTTTCGTTCTAATTTTTACTGTGGGAACCACCGGAATGTTCTCTGCAAGTCTTGTGTTCATATTTATCCCCCTTTTTGCTAATTATTGTTCCATTCATACAATATGAATGCTTCCTCGTATTTGGAGTGATTTCTATCACCTTTCCAAAAATAGTTATTTATCGAACAAAAGATTAGATAAAAAATTTTTTCTCTCACAGCTCTTCTAAATTAAGCCTATCGTCCATTCAATACGAAAACACAATGCCTACTATCACCTTTAAATTGTTATCGATTTCTTATGTAGGATGGTAGTACTAGCAAAGTATGCCATTATATCAGTGATACTTTTGATTTCACTCCATATTAGCGCTTACAAAATGATCAAATCAAAAAGAGCTTTATTATCTATACTTATCGCTATTATTTATACCAAATGATTGAACAAAATAATTCGAATAATTCTAAAAACACTTTCGGATTCTTCCCAGTTAAATCCTTAATTTTTTCTAATCGATAGTTCAAAGTATTTCTATGAATATTCAATTTTTTCGTCGTGTTGTGAATATCGCCATTTTCTTCTATAAATATTTGCAATGTATGAAAAAGCTCTTTATTATTTCCTGACTTATCTAACCCTGCTAAACTGGAATCAATATTATTTCTTTCATAGGAAGTAAGATGAATAAATAATTTAAAATCATCATAGTAATAGACTTTTTCTGATGGCTTTATTTTATTTCCGACCTCCCATGCACTGTCTGCTTGTTCCAATGAAACAGCAGCTAACTCCTCCTTGTCACCGATTGCTATTTTTTCTATTTCTATTCTTTCTATTAAGCCTTTTATTACTTCCATCACTTTAGTTTGTTCCGTAATAAATAGAACAATTTTATTAGGATTAATGGTAGAGTAATGTCTAAAATCTTCTAAAAATGTCTTAAAAGCTTTTGTATTTAAATTTCCTTTGATGACGATTGCTTGACATTTCTGCGTAAGGTCAATTCCATAAAATTTTCCTTGTTGCAAAAATTCATCGTCATAGCATGTTTTTCTTAGTAATAATTCGTTATAAAATTTCTCACGCCTCATTCTGTCGTTTTGCGTTTTCTTATTTACGCTTTCCTGTTCAATTAGTAATTTGGCGGTAGCGCCAACCAACTTACTAAATGGTCTCACTTCATCTGGATGCCCAGTAATTCCGATAACTCCTATAATTTCATCATTAATTACAATAGGTTCATTGACTCCAGGTTTCATTGACTCTTCTTCCATATAAACCTCATAGATTTTTTGAGTAACAAGAACCTTTGATGCTCCCTTATGCAAAGTTCCGATTCTTTTCTTATCTCCGCTTCCAAAAATGATTCCTTTTTCATTCATAAGATTAATATTATAAGGGATGATATTCATCATTTCCTTTGCTACCTTTTCCGCAATTTGTTTCGATAATTTCATCCCATCACCTTTTCTTACGAGGTATCCATTTTACATGACTAAATTCATCGATCGTATCATATTCTCAGAAGTACGCTCTAGATTCTGCTTGCCATTTGCTAATGCCTCCTCGAGCGTGGTTACTCCTTGCATGATACAAAAAATAGAATCAATTTTTTCATATAATGAATCAATATTATTACCGATTTTACCAGCAAAGGCCACTACGGGTTTATTATACTTTTTAGCGACCGAAGCAACACCTATAGGGGTTTTTCCAAATTTGGTTTGGAAATCTATACAGCCTTCACCTGTCCAGACCATATCCGCCCCCTTCACTTTCTCTTCCAATGATGAATATCGAATGACAATATCAATGCCTTTTTTTAACGTTCCATTTAAAAACACCATCAATCCAGCACCCAAGCCTCCTGCTGCTCCTGCACCTGGTACATTAAGAATGTCTATGTGAAATTCTTCTTTAATTATAGCCGCATAATTCATTAAATTTCTGTCTAATTGTTGAGCGATTTCTAATGTCGCACCTTTTTGTGGTCCAAACACATAGGATGCTCCTTGCTCACCACAGAGGGGATTATTAACATCACACGCAACCTCAACTGATAGATCTTTTATGCGCGAATCTAAATTTTTTATATCTATTCTTGCCAGCCGTCCTAATTCTCCACCTCCAAACCCGAGCTCCTTTCCATTTTCATCAAAAAACTTTCCACCTAGAGCCTGTACCAGCCCAGCACCACCATCATTTGTAGCGCTTCCACCAATACCTACGATAAGTTTTTTAATATCATGATCTAGACAAGCTTTTATTAATTGACCAGTTCCATAAGTAGTCGTAATAAGCGGATTCCTTTCTTCATTTGCTACCAAATGAATGCCACTTGCACTAGCCATATCAATAATTCCTGTTTGGCTATCTTCTAAAATACCATATGATGCTGTCACTTCACGCCCAAGAGGATCTAATACTTTTACATTGTATATTTTACCTTTATTAGCATTTACTAGCAATTCCATTGTGCTTTCTCCACCATCTGCCATTGGCACTTGGAGACAGGTAATCCGATTATTTGCTTTCTTAATCCCTCTTTCCATAGCCTCACATGCTTCTCTTGCTGTCATGCTCTCTTTAAAAGAGTCTGGAGCTAAAACAATTACAAAATCGTTTTTTATGATTACTCACCCCTTTCTTTTTAAATAAAAAAGTATAGATAGCGCTTTCTATTTAAAAATATTACTCTATTTTTCTTTGGATTGATATAGTCATATTTACTAAAAATTTTGTACATTTGCACAAATTTTTTAGAAGCTTAATTCGTACTTCCTACTATATTGCGATTTTAATTATTATTAATTAAATTCGTGAATGGAAAGGAACAGTAGCCTATAGAAGTATTGAAAGGACAGTGTCTGCTGCGAAATAGAACTTTGTCCTTTTATCTGTTAAACTTCATTAAATGGAAATATACGAAAACAACATGAAAAAAGACGAATCCAACACGAATTCGCCTTTTTCCATTTAATTATTTTACCATTTCTCTGGGTTTTCCTTCCAAGCATTTAAGCTTACTAAATCTGATTCTTCAATATAGCCTTTTTTCTGTGCTACTTCTAATAAACTTGTATAGTCTGTTAATGAATATGCTGCAATTTCAGCATCACTAAGGAGCTCTTTTCCCTTTGGTAATTCATATGTAAAAATAGCAACGACCCCAAGAACATCACAGCCTGCTTCTCGTAAACTATTAACAGCTGTAATAACACTTCCGCCTGTTGAAATTAGATCTTCGACTACTACTACTTTTTGCCCTTTATCCACTTTTCCTTCGATCTGATTCCCTTTTCCGTGCGCTTTTGCTTTGGAGCGTACATAGGCCATCGGTAAATCAAGAATATCACTCACCCATGCTGCATGGGGAATACCTGCTGTTGCAGTTCCTGCCACTACCTCTGTTTCTGGAAATTTCTCTTTAATTAATTCAGCTAATCCAGTTGCAATATTTTTACGCACCTTTGGATAGGACAAGGTTAGGCGATTATCGCAATAGATCGGTGATTTCAGCCCTGAAGACCATGTAAATGGATTATTTGGTTGTAAAAAAACGGCTTTAATATCTAATAGTTGTTCTGCAATTTCATGTTTCATATCGTGATGCCCTCCCACTCTGATTTAAATAATGAATAGCTTTCATATGGATTATCTGCTCTTGTAATCGAACGCCCTACAACAATTGCTGATACCCCGTTTGCACGCGCAACCTTTGGTGTTGCTACACGTACTTGATCCTGCACTTCATCTGTTTTTAAACGAATCCCTGGAGTTACTGTTAAAAATGAATCCCCTAATCGCTCACGAATCGCTGCCGCTTCTAAAGTTGAGCAAACGACGCCATCTAGCCCAGCCTCTTTCGTAATCGCTGCGTAATGCAATACGGATTCATGTAAAGGAACTTTAATTAATTGCTCTTTCTGCATGCTTGCTTCCGAAGTACTTGTTAGCTGTGTCACACCAATACATTTCGCTCGCTTCATTCCAGAAGGTGTACCTGCTACGAGTCCCTCAACTGCACGAGCCATCATGTCGATTCCACCAGCTGCATGAACATTCACTAAATCAACACCTAAGCTAGCAATATTTTTCATAGCACTTCCAACCGTGTTTGGAATATCATGTAGTTTTAAGTCTAGGAAAATTTGATGATTTTGTTCCTTTAATTCGTGGATGATGCTTGGTCCTTCTTTGTAAAATAACTCCATCCCAACTTTAAGGAATAATGATTCTCCGTTAAAGCCTTTTAAAAAGGAATGCACCTCGTCCTTACTTGCAAAATCAAGCGCGATGATAAGCGAATTGTTCATGCTTTCCCCAGCTCCTTCCCGTTACTTCTGAAATATGTTCAAATCCGTATTTGTCTAACAGCTCAGGTAATTCATCTATTATTTTCGGGCAAATAAATGGATCTACAAAGTTTGCTGTACCAACTGCTACTGCACTTGCGCCTGCATAGAAAAACTCTAATACATCTTCAGCAGTGGTTACTCCACCCATGCCGATAATCGGTAAGTTAACAGCCTGACTTACTTCATAAATCATCCGGATTGCTACAGGCTTAACGGCTGGTCCAGATAATCCTCCCGTTTTGTTAGCTAAAATCGGCTGACCTGTCTTTAAATCAAGACGCATGCCAACAAGGGTGTTAATCATGGTAATCCCATCTGCTCCTCCAGCTTCCACCGCACGAGCCATCTCAACAATATTCGTTACATTTGGTGAAAGCTTTACATATACCGGAACTTCTGATACTTCCTTTACCTTTTTCGTTAATTCCTTTGCAACTTCTGGAATTGTTCCGAAAGCAATGCCTCCTGTTTTTACATTCGGACAAGAAATGTTTAATTCTAGTGCCTTAACATTTGATGCTTTTGATATTTCTTTTGCAACAGCAACATAATCCTCTTCCACTGATCCAGCAACATTTGCAATTATCGGTATATCAAACTGGCTAAGCCAAGGCAATTCTTCGCCAACCACTTTTTTAAGACCGGGGTTTTGAAGACCTATAGCGTTGAGCATCCCAGAAGTTGTTTCTGCTACTCGTGGTGTTGGATTTCCGAAACGTGGCTCCAATGTAGTTGCTTTAATCATGATGGCACCAAGCTTGCTTAAATCATATAAGTTGCTGTATTCCCGTCCAAATCCAAAACAGCCAGAAGCAGGCATAATTGGGTTTTTAAGCTGTAATCCCGGAAGATTTACTTCAAGTCGGTTCATAGGACAACCTCCCCTGTTCTAAATACTGGTCCATCTGTACATACCTTTTTATAGCTAAAGCCTGTCGGATCATCTGCTGTATGACATACACAAGCAAAACATGCACCGATCCCACAGCCCATTCTTTCTTCTAAAGAAATGAAGACCTTTTTGTCTGGAAATGTTCTTTCTAGATTTTTAAGCATGGGAGTTGGACCGCAGGAGTATAATACGTCAAATTCCAGCCCTTCTTGAAAAATTGCATCTGTGACAAATCCTTGTGTCCCATAGCTGCCATCCACTGTTGCAACATACGTATCGCCAAGTAAAGCAAACTTCTCTTCATAAAAAGCAACGGATTCTGTTTGGAATCCTAATACTGTAATAACCTTCACGCCTTTGGCAACTAGACGATTAGCTAATTCATATAAAGGAGGCACACCGATTCCTCCACCAACTAATAAGGCTGTTTGTGCTGATTCACATTCTTCGACTGGAAATCCATTCCCTAAAGGTCCAAGAATATCAACCGTCTCTCCTGCTGTTTTTTTGGCAAGAAGCTTTGTGCCCGCTCCTTCTGCTCGGTAAATCATCGTAAATGTTTTTCTTTCCTGATCAATCCGACAAATACTAATCGGACGTCTTAATAAAGGCGTTACACTATCACTTACTTTAATATGAACAAATTGCCCTGGCTCGTTCATTTCAGAGACAAGCTCACCAGTTAAGGTGAGCTCCATAATATTTTCAGCTATTACTTTCTGTTCGACTACTGTGCAGATTTCATTTTTAATCATACTAACACTGCCTCCGGTTGCATTTTGCTTGGCTCCATTGCATCTGTAGAGAAAGTCATGGATTCGACTACCCGAAGAATAGCCTCTGCTGTATCTAAAGATGTTAAGCATGGAATACCATTTTCAACAGATTCGCGTCTAATGCGGAATCCGTCTCTTGCAGGCTGGCTTCCTTTTGAGAAGGTATTAATCACA
>NZ_DALZDK010000012.1:68268-77600 GCF_031978665.1 Niallia sp.
CCCGTTGCGGATCACATCAATTAGGGTATGACCTTCGCCACCGATTTTACCGACCACTTTCACTGGTATTTGATTGCTTTCAAGGAATGCTGCTGTTCCACTAGTCGCCATCAGGCTATAGCCAATATTCGTAAATCTTTTCGCAAGCTGTAAAGCTTCTTCTTTGTCTTTATCGCCGATTGTCATTAGAACTGTTCCAAATGTTTTAATCTTCATGCCTGAGGCAATTAAGCCTTTGTACAGTGCTTTTTCAAGAGTAATGTCTTTACCCATTACTTCTCCAGTTGATTTCATCTCAGGTCCTAATGTAATATCCACTCTTCGTAATTTTGCAAAAGAGAATACTGGAACTTTGACATAAACACCAGATTTCTCAAGCACTAAGCCTGTTGTATAGCCCTGGTCTTTTAAGGATGTGCCTAAAATAACTTTTGTTGCAATTTTCGCCATTGGCACATTTGTAATTTTGCTTAAGAATGGTACTGTTCTACTAGAGCGAGGATTTACTTCTAAGACGAACACTTCTCCTTTGGAAACAACGTACTGGATATTCAGTAAGCCGACAATCTTCAATCCTTTTGCAAGTCTTGTTGTATAATCTACTAATGTTTGCTTAATTTCTGTAGATAGGCTTTGTGGTGGATAAACTGCAATTGAATCCCCTGAATGGACTCCAGCACGTTCGATATGCTCCATAATCCCTGGAATTACTACATCTGTTCCGTCACAGATTGCATCCACTTCGATTTCTTTTCCTGTTAAGTAACGGTCAATCAAGATTGGCTGTCCTGGACTTGCTTTCACCGCATTTTCCATATAAGGAATCAACTCTTCATCTTTATAGACGATTTGCATGGCTCTTCCGCCTAGTACGTAAGATGGTCTTACAAGCACTGGATAACCAATTGATTTTGCAACTACAATCGCTTCTTCTACTGTTAACGCCGTTTTTCCGTCAGGTTGTGGAATACCTAAGTCGTGAAGACTTTGTTCGAACTTATCTCGATCCTCTGCTCGATCTAAATCTTCCAGAGATGTTCCTAAAATTTTGACGCCTCGTTCTGCTAATGGACCAGCTAGGTTGATGGCTGTTTGCCCGCCAAACTGTACAACCACACCTTCTGGCTTTTCTAGGTCGATAATATGCATCACATCTTCAATCGTAAGTGGTTCAAAGTAAAGCTTATCCGAAATACTGAAGTCAGTTGAAACTGTCTCTGGATTGTTATTAATGATAATTGCTTCATATCCAGCTTCTTTAATGGCCCATACAGAGTGAACCGTTGCATAGTCAAACTCAATCCCTTGGCCGATGCGAATCGGTCCAGATCCAAGAACAACAATGCTTTTCTTATCCGTTACAATCGATTCGTTTTCCTCTTCATATGTTCCATAGTAGTATGGTGTTTCTGATTCAAACTCAGCAGCACATGTATCTACCATTTTATAGACAGGCACGATGCCTTTTTCTTTTCTCCAGTTATATACTTCTAATTCTGATGTATTCCAGAGCTTTGCAAGCTGAATATCAGCGAAGCCCTTTTCTTTTGCTTCTTTTACATATTCCTCATCAAATGGATGATTGATTAGCTCTTTTTCGAACTTGATGATACCTTGAAGTTTATAAAGGAAGAATAAGTCAATCTTGCTCCATTCATGAATCGTTTCAATGCTAACACCTCGGTTTAGTGCTTCTGCAATGTAAAACAATCTTTCGTCTCCAGCAACTCTTATTCGTTTCTCTAGTAGCTCGTCACTTGTTTCGTCCGCTGCATTTAGAGAGAAGTGATATACTTTTGCTTCAAGCGAGCGAATCGCTTTTAATAAAGATTCTTCAAAAGTACGACCAATTGCCATTACTTCTCCAGTTGCTTTCATTTGTGTCCCTAGGTTACGCTTTGCTGACTCAAACTTATCGAAAGGAAAGCGTGGGATTTTACTTACCACATAATCAAGTGCTGGTTCAAAGCTTGCATATGTTTTTCCGGTAACAGGGTTCATCATCTCATCTAGTGTAAGGCCTACTGCAATTTTTGCAGCTAGCTTTGCAATTGGATAGCCAGTTGCTTTACTTGCAAGAGCAGAAGAACGACTTACCCTTGGGTTTACTTCGATAATATAGTATTGGAAGCTATCTGGGTCTAATGCAAGCTGTACGTTACAGCCACCTTCGATTTTTAGTGCACGAATAATTTTCAAGGAAGTATTTCTTAGTAGCTGGTATTCTCTATCACTTAACGTCTGACTTGGTGCGACAACGATACTGTCACCTGTATGAATTCCAACTGGATCGATATTTTCCATATTACATACGACAATCGCATTATCATTGCTATCACGCATAACTTCGTATTCAATTTCTTTAAAGCCTGCGATGCTTTTTTCTAATAAACATTGGGTAACTGGGCTATTTTTTAAACCGCTTGTTACGATTTCTTCTAATTCCTCATCATTATGGCAAATTCCACCGCCAGTTCCACCAAGTGTGAACGCAGGTCGAACGATTACTGGATAGCCAATTTTTGCAACAAACGCTTTTGCTTCGTCCATATTATGAATTATATCACTGTCTGGCACCGGTTCTCCTAATTCATTCATCAAGTTACGGAAAAGATCTCGATCTTCTGCTTGCTGAATCGCTGATAGCTTCGTTCCAAGTACCTCTACTCCACATTCCTCTAACACGCCTGCTTCCGAAAGCTCAACAGCAAGATTTAAGCCCGTTTGTCCTCCCAATGTTGGCAGAATAGCATCTGGTCTTTCCTTGCGGATAATTCGGCTGACAAATTCAAGGGTTAATGGTTCGATATAAACTTTATCGGCCATTTCTGTATCTGTCATAATGGTTGCAGGGTTCGAGTTTACTAAGATAACACGGTACCCTTCTTCCTTTAAAGCAATACATGCTTGCGCTCCTGCATAGTCAAATTCTGCTGCCTGCCCAATGATGATTGGTCCTGATCCGATTACTAATATACTTTTAATACTTTTAAGCTTTGACATATGCGGCACCTTCCTGTTTGTGAGATTGTATCATTTCCATAAAACGATCGAATAAATAGTTTGCATCCTCTGGTCCAGGAGATGCTTCTGGATGATATTGTACGGTAAATGCTGGGTATTCTTTATGCTGCAAGCCTTCAATTGTTCCATCATTTAATGCGATATGGGTTACTTCTAAGTTTGTATGATTAATCGATGCTTCCTCCACTGTATAGCCATGATTTTGAGATGTTAGAGAAACCTTTCCAGTTAACAAATCTTTTACTGGATGGTTGGAGCCTCTATGACCAAACTTCATCTTTTCTGTGTTTGCTCCACTTGCTAAAGCAAATAATTGATGGCCTAAGCAAATCCCAAAAAGCGGTACCTTCCCAATAATTCCTTTAATTGCTTCGATTGCTTCCGGTACATCCTTTGGATCTCCAGGTCCATTTGAAAGCATGACTCCATCTGGACTTAAGCTTAGTATCTCTTCTGCAGTTGTGTTGTAAGGAACAACGATGACATCACAATCTCGTTTATTTAATTCTCGTAAAATACCATGCTTCATGCCATAGTCTACTAGCACGACGCGACTGCCACGACCTGGACTTGGATAAGGCTTCTTTGTAGAGACTTGATTTACTTGGTCTGTACTTAATGGAATTCCTTTTAATTTTGCGATTACTTCTTCTGCATTTTCTTCGATGCTACAAATCGCACCTTTCAAAGTTCCATATTGGCGGATGATACGTGTTAATTTTCTCGTGTCAATGCCTGCAATTCCGGGAATATTCTTTTGCTTAAAATATTCATCTAATGATAGTTCATTACGCCAGTTTGAAGGAAAATCACACACTTCTTTGACAATAAATCCATGAATGGCTGGTGTTATCGATTCGAAATCATCTCGATTGATACCATAATTTCCTACCAATGGATACGTAAGTGTTACAATTTGTCCACAATAGGATGGATCGGATAGAATTTCCTGATAGCCTGTCATTCCTGTGTTAAATACTACTTCACCAAATTTTTCTGTATCGGCACCGAAGCCTTTTCCGATAAATACCGTGCCATCTTCAAGAATTAATTGTTTTTTCATGCGTGTACACTTTCCTTTCTCCAAGCAATCTTTCCACCAACGATTGTCTCAACCGGCCAGCCTTGACATTCCCAGCCAGCAAATGGGGTGTTTCTTCCTTTTGATAAAAATGTTTCTGGGTCAATTTTATTCGTATCCTCTAGATCAAGGATAACGATATCTGCTGTCTTTCCTGTTTCTAATGTTCCAGCATCTAATTTAAAGCTTTGAGCTGGTTTTACTGTTAGATAATCGATTAACTGTTGCAACGTCATTTTTCCTGTTTTTACAAAGTTCGTATAAAGGAGCGGAAATGCTGTTTCTAACCCAACAATTCCAAATGGTGCAACCTGCATCGATTGTGCTTTTTCTTTTGCAGTATGTGGAGCATGGTCTGTTGCGATAAAGTCAATTGTTCCATCTAATAATCCTTCGATTAGAGCTTTGCGATCCTCTGTTCCTCTTAACGGCGGATTCATTTTATAGTTCGTGTCAACAGAAGGGATATCCGTATCTGCTAAAAGTAAATGATGTGGCGATACCTCCGCTGTCACGCGGATTCCAGCTTTCTTCGCATCTCTTACGACACGTACCGATTCTTTCGTACTGATATGGCATACATGATAATGACAGCCTGTTGCTTCTGCTAAAAGAACATCTCTTGCAATTTGCACAGATTCACAAACACTTGGAATTCCATTTAAGCCGTTTGCCTTTGAAAATTCCCCTTCATGTACACAGCCTTTATTAATGAGGCTATTATCTTCACAGTGAGCGACAATTGCCATATCTAATGCAGCAGCTTGCTTCATTGCTTCTAGCATTTGTCCAGCTTCTTGAATTCCAACGCCATCATCGGTAAAGGCAAATGCTCCTAATTCTTTAAGTGCCTTAAAATCTGTAAGTTCACTACCTAATTGTCTAATGGTAATAGACGCATATGGTAAGACATTTACATTTGCCGTATTTTTTATCCTTTCATTTAAATTATGTAAATTTTCGACCGTATCAGGAACAGGTCTAGTGTTTGGCATATTCGCAATCGTTGTAAACCCTCCGCGTGCAGCTGCCATCGTCCCTGTCGCAATCGTTTCTTTCTTTTCTCCGCCTGGTTCTCTTAAATGAACATGTAGGTCAATAAACCCTGGAGCAACCACTTTTCCAGCTGCATCAATCACTTCATCTGCATTCGCATCAATTCCCTTTGCAATAGTCTTGATTGCTCCATTTTCGATCAAGATGTCCTTCTGTTCTAATTCCCCTGTAGTATTAAGCAACTGGCCATTTTTGATAAGTATTGACATGTTCATTTCTCCCTCCGATATTTTCTAATGATCTTTTTAACACACTCATGCGGATAAACACACCATTTTCCATTTGCTTAAAAATCCTGGAGCGTTCGCATTCGACAAGCTCATCTGCAATTTCTACATCTCTGTTCACTGGTGCAGGGTGCATAATAATGCTTCCTGGCTTCATTTTTCTTTCTCTTTCTACTGTTAGCCCATATAGCTTATGGTAGCTTTCTTTATCAAAAGCAGCTCTTTCATCTCCATGTCTTTCATGTTGGACACGCAGTAGCATAACAACATCAGATGTTTCAATCGCTGTATCAATATCTTCATAATTTGCATCCTGAAGGACTGTTTCATCAAACCATTCTCTTGGTCCAGAGAAAACGACTTCTGCCCCGAGTCTTGTTAGGGCATCTGCATTTGATCTTGCAACACGGCTATGGCTGATATCGCCGATGATGCTTACTTTCAAGCCGTTGAAGCGTTGGAATTCCTGCTGTATCGTCAGAAGATCTAGTAGGGATTGTGTTGGATGATGCCCACAACCATCGCCAGCATTAATTACTGGTATGTTTACATTTCCTACTAATTCATCAAAGTAATGGTCCTTTTCATGTCTAATGACCACAGCATTTATTCCTACTGATTCCAGCGTTCGAACAGTATCATATAATGTTTCTCCTTTAACAACACTTGAGGTTGTTGTTTCAAATGGGATTACCTCAAGCCCTAACTTTCTTTCCGCTACTTCAAAGCTGCTTTTTGTTCTTGTGCTAGCCTCAAAGAAGAGATTTGCAACAAAGCATTGATTTGCTGGTTTCCACGTTTCACCATTTGCAAACCGTTGTGCATCTCTTAAGATTTCTTGGATCTCTGTAACGGATAACTCAGTCGTAGTTAATAAGTTTTCCATGATACTACCTCCCGTTATTTGCTGCTTTTTTCTAAAAAAAACGCCCTAACAACTCGTTAGGGCGTCAAAAAGTTTGATTTTGCTTAGATTTAGGCTAAGTGAATCTAGCGCAAGAATCTATGCATCGTTTTTGGCACCCTTATAAGTCTCTCTGTACTTGTTTAAAAGGTGTTTATTATTTAGTTTCGTCTACAGCGATTGCTTCTTCGAATAAATATTCTTTTGCTTTTTCTCTACCAGGTAATACTAGGTTTAGGATAATTCCAAGGATTGCAGCAAAGGCCATTCCTTCTAGTTTAAAGTTTTCTCCCATATGGATGGAGAAGCCTCCAATTCCTGTTACCAGGATGACAGATGCAATCACTAAATTGCGATTTTTATTAAAATCAATCTTCGCTTCTACAATAATTCTTAATCCAGAGGACGCAATGATTCCGAACAGAAGAATCGATACGCCTCCCATTACCGGTGTTGGAATAGATTGAATAAGGGCAGCGATTTTGCCTATGAATCCAAACCCGATGGCAAGTACTGCAGCTCCTGCTAAGACATAGACGCTGTATACTCTTGTGATTGCTAATACTCCAATGTTTTCACCATATGTTGTTTTGGCAGGAGCACCCATTAATGCGGAGAGAATCGTTGCTGTTCCATCTCCTAATATACTTCTGTGCAATCCAGGATCTTTAATATAATCTTTTCCAACTACTTTGCTTAATACTAGCTGATGACCAATATGTTCTGTTAATGTAACGATTGCTACTGGTACAAATATTGTTAGTAAAGCAAGATTAATCTTTACAGGATAATCTACAAACGGAAAGATGAAATCTGGCATCGCAAACCATTTTGCATCAAGAACACCTTGGAAGTTAACAACCCCTACTAGCAAGGCGTATACATACCCTACAATAATACCTGCTAAGATTGGGATGAAGCTGAATACTCCTTTACCAAACATAGTGAAAAGAATCGTTGCTAGTAAGGTTACTAGTGCAACCGATATATACAGTAAGCTATATTCTTGATTCTCACTACCATTATTCATATACATGGATTGCCCTACTGCTGTTGTAGCTAACGCTAACCCGATAACCATGATTACTGGTCCAACAACAATTGGCGGTAGGATGTTCATAATCCAGCGATAGCCTGCTTTTTTAATAATTAAGGAAACAATGCCGTAGACTATCCCAGCAATGAATGTTCCAATCATTGCTGCACCTATTCCACCGCCAGGCATTGTCTTTGCCGCAATGACCGGCGCGATAAACGCGAAGGATGATCCTAAGTAGGCTGGAACCTTAAATTGCGTAATGATTAAGAATGCGAGTGTCCCTACACCACTTGATACTAAAGCGACCGAAGGACTCATTTCTACTAAGAATGGTACTAAAACAGTTGCACCAAACATTGCGAATAAATGCTGTAAGCTTAATGTTATCCACTGTAGGGCACTCGGCTTATCTTTAATTCCTAATAAGGGTTTTGATTCGTTCATTGCTGTCTCCTCTTTCTGCTAAAAAAATGATGACTGTATAATTGCTTACTAGTTTCCCCTATTGCCTAAACAATAAAACCCCTTTTCTGCTCAGCAAAAAAGGGGTTTTAGACAGGCTTAAAAAAACCTTATTTAAAAACTCCCCTTTTCAGCCTCACAGGACTGCTTTTAAAAGGGCACTATTTATTTTTCAAAAATATTTACTTCATCATGTCCGTCCACTTCGGCAAGTTCCACTACGATTTTTTCTGAACTGGAGGTAGGAATATTTTTCCCAACATAATCAGCTCTTATCGGTAGTTCTCTATGTCCTCTGTCTACTAGGACTGCAAGCTGTATGGATGCAGGTCTTCCCATATCCATTAGTGCATCCATGCCGGCACGAACTGTTCTTCCTGTATATAAGACGTCGTCTACAAGAATGACCTTTAATCCTTGAATATCTGTAGGGATATCTGAGCCCTTCACTAATGGCTCCTCATTTTTCGTCTTTTTCGATAAATCGTCTCGGTACAAAGTTATATCCAATTCTCCAACTTCGATTGGCTTGCCTTCGATTTGAGCAATTTTTTCTGCAAGGCGATTGGCAATGTATATCCCTCTTGTTCGAATTCCAACAAGGATACAATCCTCAATTCCTTTATTTTTTTCAATGATTTCATGAGCAATTCTTGTTAATGCTCGTCTGATTGCTTGATCATCTAGTACAAGTGCCTTTTGTGACATCTCGCTCACCATCCATGCTGTGATTCAACCTTTATTTTTATAAAAAAATATCCTCTCACCCTTTTGGATGAGAGGATATACGTATACTAATATAGCTATTGGCTTAAATAGCTAGGATCCGTTTTCCTTCTCAACCTCACGGGATTGATTTAAAGGACTTATTCAACTAACGCTATCTTAATATAAAATAGAAACCTTGTCAACGATTATTTCGTAATGTGTCTAGAAGGGTTTCGTATTCTTTTGGCAGTGGTGCTTCAAATTCTAAATATTCACCAGTACGTGGATGTTCAAATCCTAGTATTCCTGCATGTAATGCCTGTCCACCAATATCCAATGTTTTTCTTGGGCCATATTTAGGATCGCCTACAAGCGGGTAGCCAATATACTTCATATGCACACGAATTTGATGGGTACGACCAGTCTCTAGTTGACACTCAATATATGTGTATCCTTCTATTCTTTCTAACACATGAAAATGAGTAACTGCATGCTTGCCTTTATCAATAACCGCCATACTTTGTCTATCTTTTGTGTCACGACCAATTGGCGCCTCTATTGTTCCATAATCATGAGGAATAGAACCGTGCACCAATGCTTTATATTTTCTTGTTACTGTTTTTGCTACTAATTGATTAACAAGGCTTTCATGTGCAGCATCATTTTTTGCAACCATTAATAACCCAGATGTATCTTTATCGATTCGATGAACAATCCCAGGTCTCATAACTCCATTAATGCCAGAAAGATCTTTGCAATGAGCCATCAAGCCATTAACTAATGTGCCAGATACATGGCCAGGAGCTGGATGGACAACCATTCCTTTTGGCT
>NZ_DALZDK010000012.1:77610-83643 GCF_031978665.1 Niallia sp.
ATAATAAATATCCAAATCCATTTCTTCAGCTTCTACGTCTAATTCGATCGCTTCAGGCACTTCAATTGCGACTACATCATTTAAAACACCCTTATACTTCGTTTTTACCGTTTGTCCATTAACCTTTACATGACCGTCTTTTATCCATTGTTGTACCTGCGTTCTTGACCATTCTGAATTAATCGTAGAAACGATTTTGTCAATCCGTTCATTTACTTGTTCACTCTGTATGATATGTTCCTTTTTTTCCATGTTTCTTCTTCTCCTTCTTTGCGTCTCTATCCTCCTTCAGCATAACTAGGATTAATAAAATAACTCCAATTACTAAAGATGAGTCTGCAATATTAAATATAGGGAAATCATAATTAAAGATATACGTATTGATAAAGTCTACTACATACTGATGTCGCGCGCGGTCAATAAAATTGCCAAGTGCTCCACCTAAAATAAGCCCAAGAGAAACGCCGTAAAGAATTTTCCCTTTTGTACCTGTTTGAATCAAATAAATTAATCCAATCACAACAACAACGGTGATGATATAGAAAAAAACCATTTGATTTTCTAGCATTCCCCATGCGGCCCCACTATTACGATGGGATGTCAGGTAGAAAAAATCTTTTATTACTTCGATACTTTCTCCAAGTTCCATATTTTTTACAACTAACCATTTTGTCCATTGATCAAGAATAATAATTATAGCTGCAATTATGTAATAAAACACTAAAGTTTCCTCCAATTCTCGAGTCTCCTTTAGCATTTTAGCATAAACCCGTTGAAAACGATAGCTTGGTCGAATATTTCCGTGAAAGCTATTGCTATTTTAATGAATGGACTTTCTATAGTAGGATTGAATACTATTTATATCCTGCTTCGATCGAATGGTAGGAATCATTTCCAATAAATCGAAAGGAAGCAATTCTCCTGACATTTCACACATTCCGAAATTTCCATTTTCTAATTTTTGCATTGTTTCTTCTACGTCTTTTAATTCCTCTTCAATATATTTATTTATTTTCGAGTCTCTTTTGACTCTTAACGTGGCTGCTAATTCTATTTGTGTCATACGGAGTTCTGTATAAAGCTTTTCAATAGTTGAATTCAATTCCATTACCTCCGTTTCTTTAATTATCTTTAGCATTTCCATTGATAAAGACAAAAACCGATTAAAGATTTAACAGGCATAACAACTATTAACGGAGGTGGAAGTATTTCTCTTCCTTTCATATGTATAAAAAATTCCACCTGCACAAAGATAATAGACGGAGATTACTTTCACACTATGTAATCATTTATTCCTTTCCCATTAAAAGGCTTTTACAAAACTTTTTTCTTTTAATTTTTTGTTGTTAAAATAAAGGCTGCTTTCACATACTAGTTATTTATGATTTTAAATATAATCAAGTGTAAAAAAACAATTCGTTCCATTGTGTTTTTATAGGCTATTTCCTAAAAAATATTTTTTTAAAGAAAAAAATGAATTAGTAGGAAAAACGGAGCAGCCTGTATAAACGTAGACGCCACAGGGAGCTGCGAGAAAGTACAGCTCCCGCAGGAGCGTGAGTTTCGAGGAGGGCTCGGCGCTCGCCCCATGGAAAGCGAAGTGTGGGTAATTAACACTAACTTTACTGAAACAGCCTTTTATAAAACGAATAAAAACCCGAACAACCATATCAGAATGGTGGTTGTTCGGGTCTGTCTATGGCTGGAATACTTATGTCCCAGCCTTATAAGTGTTTCTTAATAATTTTCTTCTACTACATGTGCGCATCTTTCACATAGTGTTGGATGGGCTTCGACTGTGCCAACGTCTGTTGTGACAGTCCAACATCTTTCACATGTTTCGCCATCTGCCTTTGATACAACAATTGCTGCTTTTTCCAGCTTTAATGCATCTTCTGGCGCGCTATTGTAATCGCCGGCAATTTCGAATCCTGATACAATAAATAATTGTTGTAAATTTTCTTGGATAGAATTTAGTAGTGCCCCTACTTCTTCATTCACATACAATGTAACTTTCGCAGCAAGAGATTTACCAATTACTTTTTGATTACGAGCTTCTTCTAACGCTTTAAGAACGTCATCACGTACAGCTAAGAATTTATTCCATTTTTCTTCTACAATGTCACTATTTTCATATGTTGTAGCTTCAGGGAAATCAGTCAACTGAACACTTTCTTCTGTTACAGAAGATATATGATCCCAAACCTCATCAGCAGTATGTGGTAAGATTGGTGCCACTAATTTCGTTAAGCTGATTAAGCTTTCATAAAGAACTGTTTGAATAGCTCTTCTTTCTTTATTATTTGTTGCTTCAATGTAAAGAACATCTTTCGAAAAATCAAGATAGAATGCACTTAAATCTAATGTACAGAAATTATTAATATTGTGATAAATAGTAGAGAATTCATATTTATCATAAGACTCTGTCACACTTTTAATTAGTTTGTTTAACTTGATCATCATAAATTGGTCCACTTCACGCAAGTCTGCGTAAGCAAGAGCATCTGTTCCTGGGTTAAAATCAGCAAGGTTTCCTAATAAGAAACGGAATGTATTTCTGATTTTACGGTATCCTTCTGTTACTTGTTTTAAAATAGCATCAGATACACGCACATCTGCTTGGAAGTCAACAGAAGCCACCCATAGGCGTAAAATATCTGCGCCTAATTGGTTCATTACTTTTGCAGGAACCATAACATTTCCTAATGACTTACTCATCTTACGTCCTTCTCCATCCAATACGAAGCCATGGCTTAAAACAGCTTTATAAGGAGCTTTTCCAGTTACAGCTACGCTTGTAGATAGGGAGGAGTTAAACCAGCCGCGATATTGGTCAGATCCTTCTAAGTAAAGATCAGCAGGTCGTTGTAAATCATCTCTTTCTAACAATACAGCTTGGTGAGAAGAACCAGAGTCGAACCAAACATCCATAATATCTGTTTCTTTTGTAAATTCACCATTTGGGCTGCCTGGATGTGTAAATCCTTCAGGCAATAGTTCATTAGCAGATTTCTCAAACCAAATATTAGATCCATTTTCTCTAAATAAATTGGAGATATGCTCAATTGTTTCATCTGTAATGATGCTGTCGCCGTTTTCTGCATAGAATACAGGAATTGGCACACCCCATGCACGTTGTCTAGAAATACACCAATCGCCGCGGTCACGAACCATATTATACAATCTAGTTTCGCCCCATGCAGGTACCCAAGCTGTTTCTTTTACTGCATCTAATAGTTCATTTCTAAAGTCTTTAATAGAAGCAAACCATTGTGCTGTTGCACGGAAAATAACTGGTTTTTTCGTTCTCCAGTCATGTGGGTAAGAGTGTGTAATAAACTGAAGTTTTAATAATGCTCCAACCTCTTCTAGCTTTTCTGTGATTGGTTTATTCGCTTTATCATAGAATAGTCCTTCAAAGCCTGGTGCTTCTTCTGTCATAACCCCTTTATCATCAACAGGACATAGCACTTCTAATCCATATTTTTGCCCAACTAAGAAGTCATCTTCCCCGTGTCCAGGCGCCGTGTGAACACAGCCAGTACCAGCATCTGTTGTTACATGTTCCCCTAGCATTACTAAAGAATCACGTCCATAAATTGGGTGGGAAGCCAAAATGTGCTCTAGCTCTGCACCTTTCACTTCTTGTACAACATTCGCCTCTTCCCAGCCAATTTCAGTTTTAACACTTTCCAGTAAGTCTTGAGCAACTAAATACTTGTTTCCTTTTTCTTCCACAACTACATACGTTAAAGTAGGATGAACAGAAATTCCTAAGTTTGCAGGAATTGTCCAAGGAGTAGTCGTCCAGATAACGATTTGTACATCTTCTGCTAATACACCTTTGCCATCCTTGACTTTAAAGCCAACATAAATAGATGCAGACTTTTTGTCTTTATATTCAATTTCCGCTTCTGCAAGTGCTGATTCACTTGTTGGAGACCAATATACCGGTTTTTTCCCTTTATAGATATAGCCCTTTTTCGCCATTTCTCCAAACACTTTAATTTGCTGTGCTTCATAAGCAGGCTTTAATGTAATATAAGGGTTGTCCCAATCTCCACGAACACCTAAGCGTTTAAATTGCTCTCTTTGACTATCGATTTGTTCTAGTGCATATTCTTCACATAATTTACGGAATTCTGCAATCGACATTTCTTTTCTTTTAACACCTTTATTTGTTAAAGCTTGTTCGATTGGAAGGCCATGTGTATCCCAACCAGGCACATATGGTGCTTGGAATCCAGTCATGGATTTATAGCGAACGATAAAATCTTTTAAAATTTTGTTAAGAGCATGCCCAATATGTATATCACCATTTGCATATGGGGGGCCATCATGAAGAACAAACATCGGACGTCCTTTTGTACGATTTTGTACTTTTTCGTAAATATTCATTTCTTTCCATTTCACTTGCATATCAGGCTCACGATTTGGCAAATTACCTCTCATCGGAAAGGCTGTTTTTGGCATAAGCAACGTATCTTTATAATCCATTTTCTTCCTCCAACATATTTATCTTTTTTCATTTTGTATGCATCTATATATTCAATATTCTATTATAGACATAACTGCTTTTTTAGAATCAGTATACACAGCAAAAAACCTTCTCATCCCCATGAAAGGGACGAGAAGGTTTTTTATAGGTTCCCGCGGTACCACCCTTATAGATAAGAGAAACTCTTATCCACTTAGACATTTTTAACGGTAATGAACCGCCTTTTCTTACTTCTATTTCAGAAAAGGACTCCAGGGTGATTTTCAATTTCCAACTTATATCAGGCTTACACCGTCCCTGATTCGCTATTTTAAGTTTCATGGAAATCTACTATCCCTATCAACGCTACATGAATATATATTTGTGAAAAATTATATTTCATCATTCTATCATTCGTCAAGACTTGGGAATTATTTTGTTGAATTTAATTCTGTTGCATCTAATTCATATTCTAACAAATGATCCCAATCATCGTTATTAAGCATATCTAATTGTGCTTCAATAAGCATTTTGAATCGAGTACGGAATACTTTTGATTGCTTTTTCAATTCTTCAATTTCAAGGGCAATCTTTCTTGCTTTCGATAGCGATTCATTCACAATGCGGTCGGCATTTTTTTCTGCTTCTTTTATAATTAGCTTTGCTTCTTTTTGTGCATTTCGTTTAACTTCCTCGGCAGCTTCTTGTGCTACTACAATGGATTTATTTAACGTTTCTTCAATATTATTATAGTGGCCGATACGATCAGTTAACTCGTTTAATCTTTCTTCTAGTTCTTTTTTCTCACGGATAATATTTTCATAATCTTTAATTACCTGGTCAAGAAATTCATTTACTTCATCTTCATCATAACCGCGGAAGCCTTTGGCAAATTCCTTGTTATGAATATCTAACGGCGTTAATGGCATAAAGCCACCTCCCAAACTTCGATTTCTTTATGTATCATCCTTAATTCGACAGTATTACCGGATTTCCTGCATTATTTTTAAAAAATAAGAAGAAACGTGAAAAATAATGCTGCTAAAAAATATTGTATCATATATAGACAATAAAAAAACTATGTTTTTTGTCTGAAGGAGAATTTATAAAGTGTATATATCTACTTCAATTTACCTACTACAATTCTCCATTTATCTTTTTTGGTTTTTCCTTCTATGGATTTAATAGTAGCCCTTCCTTCTCCACGAACGGAAAATACATCTCCCTCTTCGCACGTAAAAGCAACATTTTCATTTAAAGTAAAATTTACTTTTACTAATCCTTGCGCGATGAAAGTCTTTGCCTTTTCCCTTGAAAAATTATAAATTGCTGCAATTAGTGTATCAAGGCGAAGGGAGGAAACGGTCGTAGTTAGCTCTGTCCAATGTTCTTCTTTAAAAATGATTTTATCTAAGGAAACAGATGTAAGACTTACCTTCGCTTTCCCAATCGAATCAAGCTGAAGACTTACATAATCCTCGATTTCTCCTGCAACAATGAATTGAATGTCCCCGTCCGCAACGAATATATCTCCGAATTTATTACGATTTAATCCA